>JBEKST010000259.1:0-4274 GCA_049516815.1 Bacteroidales bacterium
AATTACTTTTGCTGTTTTTATTTTTGATAAAGGAAGGTGTGTATTGTTCCGTTTGTCTTCTTTTTTTGGTTTTTTTATCGGATGTTCAAGTTCCAGGAAATCTTCCTCTGCTTTAACCAGAATCCCCGTAAGGTTTTTTCCATCGGTTGTAACTATATCCAACTCTTTCCCGATATTTTTACAGTATTGCCGGAACATCTTCAACGGACGATCGATCCCGGAAGAAGAAACCGTAAGATCGTAATCTTCATTATCGCGGTTCAGGTTGCTTTCAATGCATCGGCTGATTTCCTGGCAATCATGGATCGTGATGCTGGTATCGGAGTCAAAATAAATATAGATCCTGTTCGTCGGCTGAATCACAAGATCCACAAGAAATTTATCCGTTCCTGCAAGAAGCTCCTCCACTATGGGTTGTATCTTTTCCTTTGAGATCATGACTGTGTTTTATTAATAAAATAGGGGACGCAGGTCCCCTCAAAATTTCTTCTAAAACGAATGCACAAGTGCATATTCAGCTGCAAAGATAATAATAATTTCTTGAATCTGAAAAAAAATCTGATAAAACAAACAGAATACGATTCCTGATGTGCAGTAGGAATAATTCATTCTTCTTTGTTACTATCTTTCAACCTTGTCTTAAAAAATTTTTTTTAAAAAAAAAGATGAAATATCAAAGATTGTATTATCTTTGCATGGAAATAGTCTAAATAAAAATAGTCATGAAAAAGATAAATGTTATTATTTTACTTGCACTGATTACTGCAAACCAGTTATTCTCACAGGATAATAAAGAAATCAGGATTCCGCTTATTGGAGAAACGGCGCCTTCTTTTACAGCAGAATCCACCAATGGCAAAATTACATTCCCGGATGATTATTATGGGAAATGGAAGATCCTTTTCAGTCATCCTGCAGCATTTACACCGGTTTGTACCTCCGAACTGATCGAGCTTGCAAATATGCAAAAAGATCTGGATAAGCTGGATACAAAAGTGATTGTCGTATCCACAGATGGAATCAACAGTCACATAGCCTGGAAAAAATCCATGGAATCTATCCGTTACAAGGACCAGGAAACGCCTAAAATGTCATTTCCCCTGATTTCCGACAATGCCCTCGAGGTTTCCAAAAAATATGGAATGATCCATTCTTATAGCAGCACAACGCGGGATATTCGGGGTGTATTTATTATCGATCCGAACGACAAAATCAGGGCCATCTTCTTTTACCCGATGAATGTGGGGAGGAACATGGATGAGATCAAAAGAACTGTAATGGCCCTTCAAATGGCCGACGGGAAAAATGTATTGACCCCTGCCAACTGGATGCCCGGCGGGGAAGTCCTGATCCCCAGCCCTAAAACAGAAGCCGATGCCGATAAACTGGCTGCAAAAAAAGATCCCAACCTTCATGAGCTTGCATGGTATATGTGGTTCAAAAAAATGAAATAAGAACATCGATGTCATGTGGATTCTGATTTGAGTGTTAATCAGAAGGCAGCTCCATAAAAAAATAATCGATTTACATGCATCGAGAGGTACAAAATATGCCGTCCCGTTTATTTCTTTTTTACCTTTGACGCCTTGAAATCTTCCAGCATTGCGTATGGTTGTGATGCAGAACCGTGACTATCATGAACTGAGCCAGGAAGATTACAACCTGATTGAAGTAAAACATCTTTCTTTCATCCGGTTATTTATAATAGAATTGAAAAATAATTCGCGCGAACACTCCGATCAGAAACAAACTATTACATCATTATGAATACACCAGAGAAGAAGGGTAAAAAGAAAGCCGCAAAGATCCGGGCTTATATAGCCTTGGCTCTTGTCATCACTGCATTGATCGTTTTTGCCTGGCGATGGTATCTTCACTATACCTCGTATTATTCAACCGATGATGCATATATAGATGCCGACAGGGTAGCAGTCAGCTCGAAGATCCTCGGTCGTATAACTACCATTAATGCCGATGAAGGCGACAGTGTATGGTTGGGCCAATTGCTGGTGAGTCTTGATAGCAGTGACCTCTACGCCCAGAAACTGCAGGCAAAAGCCGCCCTGGACCAGGCTTTTTCTTCGGTGGAACAGGCCAAAGCCCGCTATGAATTGGATCAGAAAAGCGAAGTGGTACAGGAGATAAACCTGGCAAGGGCTAATGAGGATTTTGACCGTGCTTCATCCCAGTATGAAGGAAAGGTGATCTCAAAAGAACAATTCGATCATACAAAGAAAACCTTTGAATCAGCAAAAGCCATTCTGGATGCTGCAAAATCCCAGATGGAGGTAAGTAAAGCACAAATCATATCTGCGGAAAGCACCACAAAAACGGAAGAAGCCCAGATCGGCATCCTCGAAACCTCCCTGAGAAATACACGGATTTATGCTCCCGGCACTGGACGTATTGCAAAACGATGGCTTCTTCCCGGCGATGTGGTTCAGCCGGGACAACCTGTATTTACGATTACCCGTGATTCTTTATTTTATGTCATGGCCTATTTTGAAGAGACCAAAGTATCCGGTATTTATAACGGGAAAAAAGCAGAATTCACCGTTGATGCTTTCCCGGGAATGAAATTATCAGGGAAAGTGATCAACGTAGGATCCAATACTGCCGCTCAATTTTCATTGATACCACCCAATAATGCTTCCGGGAACTTCACAAAAGTCACCCAGCGCATCCCGGTCAAAATCTCCATCGATTCTATAAAAAAAGAACCAGGCAAGCCTCCTTTCCATTTTGCTGCGGGCATGTCAGTATTGGTTAAGATCATTAAATAATGGCGCACAGATTTCCCGGCATTGGTCACTTTCGCGAATTCATCCGTGAACAGAGCGCCACGTTCGACACAACAAGTCCCTCCTATAAATGGTGGTTGCTTGCAAATGTGATGATCGGGACATTCATGGCAGTGCTCGATGCCACCATCGTCAATGTCGGACTTCCAAAGATCATGGCATCGTTCGGTGTCGGACTCGATAAAATAGAATGGGTCTTGACTGCATACATGCTTGCCCTGGCTGTGATGCTTCCGACCTCGGGATGGTTGGCCGACCGGTTCGGGTACAAGCGGGTTTATTTTCTTGGATTGTTCCTGTTTACACTAGGGTCCTTCTTGTGCGGAATTTCTCCCAACGAAGATATCCTGATCTTTTCGCGTGTGATCCAGGGACTGGGAGCCGGGTGCCTGATGCCGGTGGGTATGGCGATCATTACACGGGAATTTCCGGCCGAAAAAAGAACAGTAGCATTGGGATTCTGGTCGATCGCTTCTGCCGCATCTGTTTCCTTTGGCCCGCTCATCGGCGGATATCTGGTCGACCGGTTCAACTGGCCCCTGATCTTTGATGTCAATGTTCCTATCGGGATTGCCGGAATGCTGGCCACTGCCATCATCCAGAAAGAATACCGTAATAGGCATATGGGACCTTTCGATCCGATCGGATTTATTTCAGTAACCATTTTCCTTCCCTTTCTCTTGTATGCGCTTACGGAAGGAAACGCACAAACCAACTCCTCAGGATGGTCATCGCCGGTTGTACTGGCTTGTTTTGCAATATCTGCAATTGCTTTCGTTGTTTTTATTTCTTCCGAACTCATCGTTGAGCATCCCCTGATCGATCTCCGGTTGTTTAAAAATTACAATTTTGCCATTAGCAACGTGGTTACGTTCATTTTCGGGATCGGTATGTTCGGTAGTACTTTCCTGTTGCCGTTGTATCTTCAGAATTCACTTGGGTATACGGCACTGCAGGCGGGTTCTGTTTTCCTCCCGGTCGGAATCATTCAGGGTTGTGTAGCGCCGATGGCAGGTATCGCTGCCAACCGCATCAACTCTAAATTTCTCATCATCGGGGGCGCCCTGCTGCTTGCTTTTACATTCTATCTGAACAGCGACATGTCATACCTAACAGAACACGGTTATATCATGACTACACTGTACATGCGTGGTGTAGCCATGGGAATCATGTTCTCCCCCCTGACAGCCGCCGCCGTGGTGGATATTCCCTTGTACAAAATGGGTCAGGCTTCCGGGCTGCTGAATGTGATCCGCCAGGTTGGCGGCAGTTTTGGTGTAGCCGTCCTCACAACCATTCTGACTACACGAATTAATTATCATACCCAGTCATTCGGCGAAATGATACAGTTGAATTCCCCTGTATATCATGAGACGCTACGAAATATCGGGTATTTCATTACTTCCAGTTCAGGCAGTTCAGGCGGCTTGGTAGACAAGCAAAGCCAGTTCATCCTGATGTCGCATGTAACCC
>JBEKST010000260.1:0-4268 GCA_049516815.1 Bacteroidales bacterium
TTTTTAAAACTATCACTGAAATACCTTTGATACTGAGGTTTATTCTCCTGATCAAAAAAACTTACTTTTGCCATGTTGTTAACCTTTTTTTCGGTCAACATATTTCAGGCATCGACATTACTCGTCGATCGTCAATCTCACAATTCAATCGGAACTCTAAGATCGTGAAATCGGAAATATGCTTGTTTTCCCCGTCTATCAAGTCCCAACACCTCAAAAAAAGATATAGCCTCTTTCCTGAATAAAAAATCATTCCGGGAATGATACGGAACTGCATTTTAGTATTTTTGCTGCCCGATATGTCAATATTGACATATCAAAAAATATTTATAAAATAGAATCGGTCTAAATAATTTGTATATTTGCACCCTAAAAGTTTGAATTTATGAACAATGCCATTTTTAATATGGAACGCCCGGTCAATGAACATACGATGAACTATGCCCCGGGATGTAAAGAAAGAAAAGCACTGAATGCTGAACTCACCCGCATGAGCACTGAAGTTATCGACATTCCGCTGATCATCGATGGGAAGGAAGTCCGGACAGGGAATACCGGAAAAGTTGTAATGCCTCATGATCATCAGCATATTCTTGCCAATTACCATATGGCAGGAGAGAAAGAAGTGAAAATGGCCATCGATGCAGCCCTGAAAGCCCACAGGGAATGGTCCGTCTTATCATGGGTCGAACGGGTTTCCATCAGCCTTAAAATTGCTGAGCTAATAGCAAAAAAATGCCGGTTCGTGATGAATGCCGCCACCATGCTGGGACAAGGAAAGAACGCATACCAGGCTGAGATTGACGCGGCTTGTGAAACCATCGATTTCCTCCGGTACAATGCGTATTTTACTTCGGAAATATACAAGCTTCAGCCCAATTCGCTACCGGGTGTCATCAACCGCACTGAATACAGACCATTGGAAGGATTCGTATTTACGGTTTCTCCGTTTAATTTTACGGCCATTGGTTCCAACCTGAACATGGCTCCCGTCGTGATGGGTAATACGGTGGTCTGGAAACCCTCCTCCACAAGTCTTTTATCCAATTATTATCTCATGAAGATATATATGGAAGCAGGTGTCCCCGACGGGGTGATCAATTTCTTACCTGGATCCGGAAGCCTGATTGGGAAAACAGTTTTTGATCACCATGATTTTTCCGGAATTCATTTTACCGGATCGACCGAGACCTTTAATGGGATATGGAAGACCATCACTGAGAATATTCGAACCTACAAGTCATATCCCAGAATTGTTGGTGAAACCGGCGGGAAAGACTTCATTTTTGTGCATCCTTCTGCCGATCCGCAGGAAGTTGCAGTTGCCATTGTGAGAGGCGCCTTTGAGTACCAGGGACAAAAATGTTCAGCCGCTTCCCGTGCTTATATCCCTGAGTCGTTGTGGGATGATGTCAAAAGCCGGATGGGAGAAATGATCTCCCGGATCACGATAGGGGATGTCAATGAGTTCAGCCATTTTATGAATGCCGTAATTGATGAAAAATCGTTTGATAATATCATGGGCTATATCGGTTATGCAAAAAAATCGAATAATGCGGAAGTGATCTTTGGCGGAAATGGCGATAAATCGAAAGGATATTTTGTTGAACCCACCGTGATCCTGGCAAAAGATCCCCATTTTATAACTATGGAAGAAGAAATTTTTGGGCCGGTAATGACCATCTATGTTTATAAAGATAAGGATTTTGAAGATACCCTGAAGATCTGTGACCAGACTTCACTTTATGCCCTGACCGGATCAGTCTTTGCAAAAGACAGGGAAGCCCTGAACAATGCCTGCCATATCCTGCGTTATGCCGCAGGAAACATCTACTTCAACGATAAGCCGTCCGGTGCGGTTGTAGGGCAACAGCCTTTCGGCGGTGCGAGAGGATCAGGTACCAATGACAAGTCCGGAAGTTACCTGAACCTGTTACGCTGGACAAGTCCGAGGACGATAAAAGAAACCCTGATCCCGCCTACAGAATTTACCTATCCGTTCATGAAAGAAGACCATTGTCATTGACACGGTTAACGGCACACGGTACACGGTTCACGGTTCACGGTACACGTCCCGCACACAACTTGAACCGTAAACCGTGAACCGTGTACCGTGTACCGGGGATCAGTTCCGCTTGATGCTTTGTAGACGATGATCGGTCATGAACTGTGCAAAACTGTCGTATCCCGATTCTTTGATCTTGGCAATGCATGCCGGGCGATCTGATGCGAAGATCATTGCAAATATCTTCGAGATGAAATTGTTGAATTTCTTGCATTCCCGGGGATCGGCAAATTCAGTGCAATCTGCGCAGCTTTTATATCCGTGTTCGATGTTGCAGGAACGGACTTTGCACCAGGAAGCTTTTGAATTTTCAAGGCATCCCGGGCATTTCTCCTTCAGATAGGATCTGCAGGAGCCACAATAAAGGCCACAAAAAGCGATAAGATCTGTGTTCTGAACAATTTCTTTCATTTTTTATCTTTTGATTAGGTTATGGGTTGTTCGCGAATAGTTTCACGGTTCACGGTTCACAATAGCTGTAAGCTGTCAACCGTACACCGTGTACCGTGTGCCGCTTTCACTCTTGATAGGGTGCAACAGTTTCAATTAGTTCCGGAAGATCCATGCCGATATTTTTCAGGTGTTCGATCTTCGGAACACCGTTTTTTGTCCATCCGCGACGCTCATAAACGGCATCCAATAATTTCTCATACTGGTTTTCCCGGTATTTTCGAAGTACTGCCATCTTCTCTTCGGTTGTTTTCCCGGTTGGATCAAACTCCACCTTTTCTATAAGCTGTTTGTCATATCGTTCAACGCGTGATTCATACTCTTCTTTTGTCACTGGTCCGCAAGCACGGTAAGGTTGCGCGTCATACTTACGCGTACCGTAGCCCCTTCGGAGATTAAAAATCCGCTGAAAATTATAAACCCGTTCAGATTGTCTTACCAGTTCGGCCTTATCGATGTTCATGCCGGTAACGGCATTAAATATGGTCACATAGTTGTCGACGTGCTCCGGCACTTTTGCAGGCTCAGGGGTCCTGGGATTGTCCTCGGGTTCCACATCATTCCAGGGGAGTTTACAGAATCCTGCCAGACCAAACCAGGTACGGAACATCGGGAAATAATGAAGCGCTTCTGCTTTCTTTTCAAATGTGGGAATCTGGTTATTCACCATATCCATGAAGATCAGCCATGCTTCATCATGCTGCGGGCCTTTGTTGGTCATTGCGTACCCACCCTGTTGTGCAAGCGATTCTTTGGAAACATACTGGGAATATTCCAACCCTTTGTTTTCCATTCCGATGTCTTGCATGAACTCCGGATCTCCCCAGCCATTCTTTGCAAAAATTGCTTTCATCTTCCTGACGCCCTGCCCGGCGATGAGACCAAAACCTTCACCCCGCGAAACCATGTGCAAGAGTTCCATGGCTGCATCGGCATTCCCGAAATTCAGTTTCAATCCGCCAGTACGTTCTTCATTCAGGATGCCGGTTTCATAACATTCCATGATAAAACCAAGGATGGTTCCCCAACTGATGGTACAGATGCCGTAAGTATCACAATAAAAGTTAGCTTCTATGGTGTAATCGGGGTTAAAGATCCCGGCAATGGAACCCAGCGAGGATGTAGTTTCATATTCAGGTCCGTCAACTATCACTTTTTCGCCTTTGTAAGGACCAGTGCGAAGTTCATAATTGTCAACACCCTTTGCACAGGACATGTTGCAACCAATCCAACATCCGTCGGGAACATTCTGTGTAAAATGCGATTTCCAAATATCTCCGCTGATCTTTACTGCATTGGGATGGCTTCCGAACCGGAAATTATTGACCGGCAGAAGGTCATAGTCGTTCATGATGAGGGTGAGGTGGGCCGTTCCTTTCGAACGCATTTCGCATTGTTTGTCGTCCAGCTCACGCATCTCTTTGTTGAAGCGGCGTCCACGTTCCTGGATGGCTTCCGGATTCACGGCATTGTTACGGTTACCACCGATATTTTTCACCTTGGCAACCAGCGCCTTAATTTTTTTATCGCGCAGCACCGTACCAATCCCGCCGCGTCCGGCTTGTTTCAGACGCACCAACTTGCGTTTCAGATCATAAAAAGTGAAATTCAGCATCCCGATGAGGGAGTGCTCGGCTGCAGTACCGGCAGCAACAACGGCGACATTCATCTTGTCCTTTTCATTGTCTTCCTTTGAAAAGGTTTCATGCAGTATCTCTCCGAGAATATGGCTGTCTGAAGGCAGGTCGCTTGC
>JBEKST010000261.1:0-4266 GCA_049516815.1 Bacteroidales bacterium
AGATCAGGGTAGAATTTTTAAAATTCTATAAAACACTATGAACAACCTGTTTCAAAACTGCAAATTACAAATCGACGGGGTCTGCTATGTGTTACCCTCAGAGGTAATCCCACTACTTCGGCAGGGTGCCGTTCTTATTGATCTTCGTGAAGAAATGGAAACAGACATCAAATCATTCGACGTTGAACAGGTAATTTATATGACTCACTATGAATTTGAGGAAAAATGGAAAACCCTTCCGTTGGACAAACCACTAATCCTGGCCGACTCAGTTGGAATATGGAGCAAAAAAGCTGTAGCCACACTACAGTCGAAAGGATATATTGAAGTAGCCAGCCTGGCAGGAGGATTCAATGAATGGGATAAAGACGGATTCCCTGTAAAAGCCGGAAATTGTAAACCACTCAACGGTCCTTGTCTATGTATGATTAAACCACATGAGAAAAAGTAAAAAATGAAAAATTCAAAAATACAGGAATTTTAATACTGACCCTTAACACTTAAAACTTAACACATAAAACTTTTTACATGGAAAAAAATTACAAAGACAACCAACCTGTTAAAGGAGAAAACCAAAAACAAAATTGCGGTTGTAGTGACGGCAATTGTCAACCCAAAAAGAAAAATATTTTTTCAAAATTGATTTTCGCGGTGATCCTCCTGGCCGCGGTGGCAATCATCGGTGTAAAGTTGGCAGGTCATTCAGGCAATGCCTCTGGTAAACAATCTATCGCTACACCGGGAAAGGCATCCTGCTGTGATACAAGCAAGACAAAAACCTGCGATACGACTAAAAATTCATCCTGCTGTTCTAAAAAGTAAGACATATGAACCCATGGATTCACCAGGTTTTAGGAAACGAACATGCAACCATCACAGTTTTGATTGCCGTATTCCTGATGGGAATGATCAGCGTAGTTACCTGCGGATGTAATTTTGCCATCCTCGGTGTCGTCGCAGGTTATTCAGGAGCAAGTTCCGCTACGGATAAATCAAAAACAGTATGGCTGAGAGGAATCGCATTCCTGCTTGGCGGTATCATCTCAATGGCGACAATCGGCGCTCTATTCGGTTATGCAAGTCATTTGATCAGCAATTCCTTCGGAAACTACTGGAAAATAGCAGCAGGTTTGATTGCCATCCTCTTCGGTCTGTATTCCATGAACCTGCTGCCAATCAACCTACCCGGATTTTCCATCAAAACAAATCAGACCCGGCAAGGAATTTTTTCAGCGATCCTCTTCGGACTTGCCATTGGAGGGTTATCCACAGCATTGAATTCATGCTGTAACCCGATTTTCCCTGTCATTCTTGCTGCTTCTTTCGTGAAGGGAAGTGCTCTATGGGGATTGATGATGCTTACTGCATTTGCTTCCGGCTACGGATTACCTCTGGCGGCGGCAATTGTGGGATTCGGACTGGGACTGGGGAAAATTTCAAAAACCCTCTCCATCGTAGGCACCATTGTAACTTATATTGGAGGTATCACATTGTTACTACTGGGATTTTACTTTTTGATTACCATTTAAGAATGAAAAAGAAAAAATAAACAATACGATTCTTGTTTTTTCATTCTTCATTAAAACACAACACTTGTGAAATTATGAACACAGGCTTTCTTACAGGTAGCACAATCGGCGCCATCCCACAAGTCTCCACAACATGGAGCTCGCATGATTTGTGGGAAACAATTAAAATCCGTTGGTCGGTTGGCAGGATGAGTTATAAAATAGAACCGGGGATTTACGCGGTTGGACAACCTGAAGAAAATTCCCCTGTTTTTGTGACAGCCAATTTCAAACTGAGCTTTGACCATGTTCGTCGAGCATTAGACGGCATGAATGCCTGGTTGTTGGTACTTGATACTAAAGGGATCAATGTTTGGTGTGCAGCCGGGAAAGGAACGTTTTCGACAAAAGAACTAATAAGGCAGATCAATCTTGTCGGACTTGAAAAAATCGTAAACGACCACAAAGTGATCGTTCCCCAATTGGGAGCCGTTGGGGTTTCCGCACATGAGGTTAAAAAAAGTACTGGTTTTTCTGTCATTTACGGTCCGGTGAGGGCGGAGGATATCCATGATTTTATGGAAGCTGGCATGAAAGCGACAAAGGAAATGCGTGCCGTGAAATTTTCAACCTGGGACCGGCTAAAACTAGTCCCTGTTGAACTAACCAATGGGAAAAAGTACTTGGTTCTTATCCCAGCCATATTCCTTATTCTTTCGGGACTGAACAGGAAAGAATATTCTGTTGACCTGGCCTATCACGATGGATTGAGATCGGGATTCATCCTGCTCATCGCCTATGTTACCGGATGCGCAATTACCCCGGTTTTATTGCCTTGGGTACCCTTTCGCAGGTTTGCGCTCAAAGGACTGCTTACTGGCTGGCTGGCTGCATTCATCCTGGCTTATTTCAATTTTCTAGGGCAAGGAACCATTGAAATTATTTCCTGGTTTTTGATGATCGGGAGCATATCTTCATTTCTTATGATGACATTCACCGGAACCTCAACATTCACTTCGCTTTCGGGAGTTCAGAAAGAAATGAAAACAGCCGTTCCCGCGCAGATCGGGATGGCAGGGTTGGGCTTCATTGCCTGGATCATCTCAAAATTTATCGCCATATGAACGGATTAGTATATCTTAAAAATGTTGTTACACTTGAATTGGATCAAGAAAAATGCAACGGCTGCCGGATGTGCACCATTGTTTGTCCTCATGCTGTTTTTGCAATCGAAAATAAAAAAGCGATAATCGTAAATAAAGATTTTTGCATAGAATGCGGCGCCTGTGAGAAAAATTGCCCTGAAAATGCTATTTCCGTGCGCTCAGGCGTTGGATGCGCTGCCGGCATCATCAACGGAATACTGAGAGGAACAGAACCAACCTGCGACTGTTCCGGGCCCGGCAGCAGCTGTTGTTAACTTTTCACCATTATCGTTATGTTTTCCCTGTGGATTTATGCTTTTTCCTACGCCTTCACGGGGCCTTCAATTTCTTCCATAACGATGGAAGAAATAGTAAAACAACACTAGTCCCATTCAGTATAAGTACTATCTTCCATTACTACGATTTGTTCCGGATGACCATTTAATAAATTTATAGTAAAACCAAGATAATCTGAAACCAGGCGAGTTGTCATTACTTTCGAAATCCTGATCGTTTCTTTCTGAACAGGATGATTATTGAAAAAGAAAGATATAACCACCTTTATCATTTCCCGTAAGATATTTTTCGATATGGTCGCACTGAAACTGAAAAGAGTATTCATTTTCATGGTATCATATTTCCGGTAATCGATGAATCCTTTGACATCCGTTTTGGTAATAATTTGATTAGACATAGCAGCCGGGATATGATTTTTTGGCACGATTTCATTATACCTGTTATTTCCCAGAGTATTGATTTTCGTATCTGTTATCAATTGATCAAGCGAAAGTTTATCTTTAGTATGAGATACTTTAACAAGAGATGAATTCTCGGCGCTTTGACCAAATACCAGGAGTGTTAAAACAATAATTTTAACCAACTAAAATCCAAGCATCTCTCTCCTGGAAGAAATCAAAAACAATTCTATCCGTTTTACTAAAGAATGGGAAAATAAAACCTCCGAAAATGTGGCTATTTGCCTAAAACCAGCTCAAAAAAAGAAAGACACAAGCAGGAGTAGGATAAAATGTATTAACCAAAAAACAAATTATTCAAAAAATGCCAAAATCTTGTGTCTTTCATATTTTAATGCATGAAACTATGCTGTATTTGATTATTTTTTAAGGATTCCATTAAACAGCATTTTCAATAATTTATCCACACGTTGCTCAATATCCTGTCCTTTCTTTCCCTTAATGTACAAGGGAATCTCAAAACCTTTCATGGAAGTTATAATAGTTATGGAAGCAAGAAAAGGATCTTCGATAAGGAAGTCGCCTTTTTCAATCCCTTCTTCAAGAATTCCCTGCACGGCAGCTATCTCTTCCTGGTCATATCTGTAACGGATGCGTTCAATGAATTCAAATTGCGCTAAATATTCATTTTTAACTGCATTATAGAAATTGAGCATGCTTTCGATTCCCTCCATGCGGGTGATGATATAAGCTTTTAATTTTCCTTTGTGATGCTTTTTCTCGTTCACCGCTTTCTGAAGCTTTGATTTCAGGAGGAGCACTTCCTGTTCAAGAACAGCCTGAAAGATCTCTTCCTTATTCCTTATGTATTTATTGATTTTAGTTTTTGCTTTGTGTATGTAAATAGTTTTTTATTCG
>JBEKST010000262.1:0-4266 GCA_049516815.1 Bacteroidales bacterium
GGTAACCCTGACGCCGATCTTTATCAATAAGGCACAGAGCGAATACTGGAGGATATGGATCGACTTCAATGCTGATGGCGATTTTACAGACGCGGGTGAGCTGGTCTTTTCAGCAAATAACAAGCGGACCGTAGTCACAGGTACCCTCACCATACCCGCAACTGCAACAGGACAAACCCGCATGAGGATCTCTATGAAAAATGGAAGCGCACCGTCACCCTGTGAGGTTTTCGCTAACGGCGAGGTAGAAGATTATCCGGTCATCTTCAGCGCTGGAACCAAAGAGCAGGCGATGGGTACTGAACAGGAATATAAGCTCTTTCCGGTTCCTGTAAATGATTTGCTGACATTGAGCATACCCGGGAATACGGTTCCCCTCAAAGTCGCGATTTTTAACAGCATCGGAAGCCTGATGGAATCGTTTATTATTGAAACAGATCAGAAAAAGATCGATGTCACCAAGTATCCAGCCGGGATGTATTTAATCCTTATCAATGATGGAGAAAAGTTAATCCCGAAAAAATTCATTAAGAATTAAAATACTTTTAAAGGCTGCCAGGAATTTGGCAGCCTTTTTTATTGGGGTCGATATTGAGGACTGAAATTATTTTTTTAGGTTTCAATGCAATGGAATTTGTCCATACATTACCACCCAAAGGGTCGAAAATGTAATCTACTTCTCATGTGAAGAGTCATCATTAAAATCAAGAAAAGAATTGAAAAGCGGGTACAAAACCCAATTTGAAGTCCCTATGGAATGTAATCTGATTATTCAGAAGGAGACAGGTTCCACATCATCTTATCAATCATGAAACCTCCATGCAATACCAAAACGAAATCCTGCGTCTTCCATGGGATAAGACGGAACAGTATAATAATTACGACCCATGAGGCTCGCATTGAAATGGGAATACTCGACAAAAAAGCGTGCCCGCTGTATCTTGATATTTACAAAGATATCCATATAGATGTAGTTACCCACTTCCTGATTATGCTGCAGGTAATATGACCAGAGGGCTGGCATATAATTGTCAGCATAATAAGCCGTGTTGTAATTGAAGTTCAGTCCCGGCTGAAGAATTGCAGCTCTATGAAACAAAGGCTGGGTATAATAAACCGTCAGGTTTCCAAGGAAAGCAGGCAGCCTTAAAACGCTGGCTCCCTGGATGGTCTGGTAGGCAAACTGACCTGCAAACCGGAAACGCCAAATGTCCAGGTTCCCATTCAGGTAACCATAGATATAACCAAATTCCTTGTTGTACTGTGAAGGATGGATGGTCGAATCAAGGTATGCATAATGGTCGATCCTGCTGATGCTGATGCCTGCAGTAAGAATATTCCGGAATGCATACTCGAAACAACCTGAGACCAGGCTCTGTTTTTGCCAGGCCGTATCCCAGCGAAAATTATTTCCCAGGTAATGTTCATAGAACCAGCCGGGTTTCTGAAAAGCATAATTTCCTTTCAGCGAGATGGTACCTCCATTCTTTCCATCAGGGTTTCCGAGGGTCTGGCTAAGTCTGACCCTCAGGCTCATGTCACCCTCGTTATAATCTCCGAAAACATAATCGCCATAACCTGTTAAAAATAGGCTTGAAAAAGGATGAAAAGAAACTTCGGCAGAGGGAATGAATTGTACGAAAAAATTCTGCATGATGTGGTCCTTCACTTCCACATATTGCTGTTTGATGTGGGCTTCAATCTGGAGAAGCCTGAATTTCTTATCCGCCCTGAAGCTTGGGTTGCTCCATGATAGTTCATTTACAATCCGGGAAACCGTAACAGAATCATATGTCAGTGTGCTATCGAGGAAAATGTTTTGGTAGAATCCTGATTTGGGATTGTAGTCGATATAATTCTTAACCTGCCTGTTATACTGGAACGTATAAACCAATTTTCCAAGCTCGACATGTTTTTCCGACAGGAAAGTGGTATCTTTTGAATTCTTAGGATGCCGGGAAAGATCCAGGTAATGCTTCATGCAAAAACCGTTTTCACGGATCCTGTTTCCCGCAAGGCCGAGTTTGATGGCAAAGATCTGGCGGTTTGTTTCCAGGTTCTGTTCGAAAATACTATCATATTTGATCCCTCCGTTTTCATTAATTATCAATCGGTTGATGAGGAAGTTTGCAATGACCCCATACCGTTTGTTTTTGGTAAAGAATTGTAGCGTTGCCACAAAATTGATATGGTTGGTACGCTGCCTTAAGTAGGCGCCGGGCGCATTCATTACACGGAAGTCGAACCCGAGGTTCAGGCTCCGGTAAATATTGCGGCTGAATACGGCCTCGAAAAAAATTTCTTTCTTTGCGCCTTGCTCATAGCGGAGTTCTGTAAATGTTTTGAGTACTCTGTAATACTTTACGCTGTCGTTTTGAAAAAGGTAACCATCGAACGTATGAATTCCATAATCAAAGCCGCTGTTTCTGAGAAAAGGATAGAGGATGAGGTTGCGTGAAGCCTGGCCGATATTGCCCTGGGTCTCATGGAAAGTAGATTGTTTCAACAACGGGTCATAATTCTGGAAGCCGGTGATTGCGGTATCTAAGGAATGGAGGCGAAGGTTTCCGAATTTTTCGAAGTCGTTAAAAAAGTACGAAACGATGGTTGAATCCTTTTTAGTCTTAAGGGAATCAACAATGGCAGCAGATGAATGGATGGCAATAAAGAGCAAGAGGATGGAAAGAGCAGGATGATGAATCTTTTTCAGCATTACCGGAAAGAAAAGAAGGGGTAAAGGTAACAATAAATCGTGATGTTGTTTTCGGAAAGGGGATAAAAAAAATCCCTCCGAGTTCTCGGAGGGATTTTAAAAAAGATCGGCGACGACATACTCTTCCGCATTGTAGTGCAGTACCATCTGCGCGGGTGGGCTTAACTTCTCTGTTCGGAATGGGAAGAGGTGATCACCACCGCTATAGTCGCCGTAAGATCTTAAGTACAGACTTGATGAATAAGGTCTATACGAATATCACACCATCTTTTCAATAAGATTTGACATATAGAGAAAGAAAATACAACGGTTTGTACAGTAGAATAGCACTGTATTAGAAGAAAGCTTACGGGTAATTAGTAATACTCGGCTTTGGCATTACTGCCTTTACACCTGTATCCTATCAACGTGATGATCTATCACGACCCTTAAAGGAAGTCTCATCTTGGGCTGAGTTTCGTACTTAGATGCTTTCAGCACTTATCTCGTCCAGACGTAGCTACTCTGCGATGCAGCTGGCGCCACAACAGATGCACTAGCGGTCTGTCCAACTCGGTCCTCTCGTACTAGAGTCAGGTGCCCTCAAACTTCCAACGCCCACAACAGATAGGGACCGAACTGTCTCGCGACGTTCTGAACCCAGCTCACGTGCCACTTTAATCGGCGAACAGCCGAACCCTTGGGACCTTCTTCAGCCCCAGGATGTGACGAGCCGACATCGAGGTGCCAAACCACTCCGTCGATATGAGCTCTTGGGAGTGATCAGCCTGTTATCCCCGGAGTACCTTTTATCCTTTGAGCGATGGCCCTTCCATTCGGAACCACCGGATCACTATATCCCAGTTTCCTGCCTGCTCGACTTGTCTGTCTCACAGTCAAGCACCCTTGTGCTATTGCACTCTACGCATGGTTACCAAGCATGCTGAGGGTACCTTTGAAAGCCTCCGTTACGCTTTTGGAGGCGACCACCCCAGTCAAACTACCCACCATACACTGTCTCCCGTCAGGGATTAGGCGCCAGATAAACAAAGGCTGGTATTTCAAGGTTGACTCCACGACTCCTGGCGAAGCCGCTTCACAGTCTCCCAGCTATCCTACACATTGTTTATCCAGAGTCAATGTAAAGTTATAGTGAAGGTTCACGGGGTCTTTCCGTCCCGTTGCGGGTATCCGGCATCTTCACCGGAACTACAATTTCACCGAGCTCATGGCTGAGACAGTGCCCAGATCGTTACACCATTCGTGCAGGTCGGAACTTACCCGACAAGGAATTTCGCTACCTTAGGACCGTTATAGTTACGGCCGCCGTTTACTGGGGCTTCAATTCAGAGCTTCTCTCCCGAAGGAAATAACCCCCCCTCTTAACCTTCCAGCACCGGGCAGGTGTCAGGCCTTATACCTCATCTTTCGATTTCGCAAAGCCATGTGTTTTTGCTAAACAGTCGCCTGGGCCATTTATCTGCGTCCCGCTTGCGCGGGAGACCTTTTTCCCGAAGTTACAGGTCTAATTTGCCTAGTTCCTTAGCCACGGATCACTCGAGCACCTTAGGATT
>JBEKST010000263.1:0-4251 GCA_049516815.1 Bacteroidales bacterium
CATTTCCGGCAATAGAGATGTAGTCGGGTTTAAACCGTACAGGTTGATTTGTAGCCGGAAATCCTGCCCCGCAGCCGATTACACCGGCCACGCCACCCTGGTATAAACCAATGATGCAGGCAATGCGTGCTCCTCCCGAAAAACCCATCACATAAATCCGTGTTGAATCAATGGAATACCTGCCTGAAGTTTCACTGAAAAGTGCATCGATGATAACACCGGATGTTTTCATATCCAACCCGTTTTTCGAGTCGTTTGAACCCATCAGGATATAGCCGTATTTGTCGGCAAGATCCTTGTATTTCTCCAGCGGAAGGATTCCGCTACCATGAGGATCGAAAGCAATGATCACCGGGCATCTCCGGGCTGCAGAATAGTTTTTTGGAAGATAAAGTGCATAGCTGATAGTGTAATATTTCTGGCAGGTGACCTTGGGAATGATTTTTCCCTTCTCAACCGGGGTAACAGAAGCAGAGTTGCCATTCGTCCTGGTATTTCCCGGCCCGCATCCCAACATGAAAGCCGGCAAAATGATCCATAATGGAGAACAAAGTAAGCTTTTCATCTTTTATAATAATTGGTGGACTCAAAGATCTTATCTGCCGATTTGGCTACGAAACCACTATAAAGCTTTCCATTGGGTTCAGGATACCTGAGGGCAAATTCATAATAACAAGCCGGAATATCAAATTCTCCCTCCTGGAAAGGAAACCGGATGATTCCGGCTTTTATACTGGATTGTTCCAACAGGTCTGCGGGAGTTCCCTGGATTTCCCCATTGGCATCGTTCAGAAGAAATCCATTGGATTTCAGAAATGTATTGACTTTTTCAATAGTATCATATTCTTTCAGGGCATTTACGCTTACCGTAAAATGATTTGCACGGAACCCATTCACATAAAGCCACGCCGCATATTCGGATTCGATCCTGAGTTTTTCATAAACCTTGAAGGACGGGGTTCCCGAAACATTCCCGGCATAGATCAACTCCTTTGACTTTAAGATCCTCACCGGAATATTTCCAACCCATTCATCCACAACATGCTTCATGTGCTCACTGAACTGATCCACCAGGAGCTCACTGATAAAAACCCGCGGGGCTTCCGGATCGGTCTTATGCTCAAAATGTTTGGCATAGAGTTTCTTATGCGCAAAATGATAATCGCGTTTGTATTCGTACCCGTTCCTGATAAAAACTTTTGCCAGTACATTAATCCCGATGAGTGGATGATTGTATGTGCGAAATGCAATATGATCGTTAACAATGGTTTCACCTTCCCTGACCAGCAGGTCATAAACCTTTTTTGTTGCAGGATTTTGTGTAATATAATCCTGCCAGAGTCGCTCAAAAATATCCTGATAGGTCATGGTTGTTATCGTATGAGGGTTAATATTAGTATTAAAAAATAATAGCGAAGTAGCGAAATAAATAAGTTAATAGTATTTGTACTTTATAAACTTTATGAACTTTATAACTTTATAAACTTTATAACTTTAAGAACTTTATGAACTTTATATTTAAAACATTCCTTCCACAAACTCGTCCACAGTAAGATTATTAAAGTAATCACTGATTTTAAATGGGGTTAAAGCATCACGAATTTTTCCTTCTGCATGCTGAACGTTCCGGAGTGCATTTTCGATCTCTTCGGGTTCGCACATATTAAAATAATCTCCAAAGATCCTTATATCCCGAATGATCCCATCTGCTACATCGATATTGAATTCAAGTGTACCGCTGTTATTGGTGCGAAGAACTTTCCTGAAATTGTATTGGGGTGAATACCCGAAATTCCACTCCCAGGTACCATACTTGGATTGAACCATTTCCCGGATCTGTGCATGATCTTCTTCAGAAAGTTCATAGAGAATTGCTTCCGGGTATTTTTCCATAATATGATTTTCGATAAGGTTTGAAAACTCCATCACATCCATGGAGATCTTCAGATGTTCGCTGATGTTGGTGACCCTGCTTCGTACCGATTTTACTGCTTTGTCTTTGAACTTCAGCGGATCGGCATTCAAGGCTTTGCTCAGGTCAGGCATATGGGAAGAAAACAAAAGCGTACCGTGCGAAAGGACCTTGTTCTTCCAGATGTGCATCGCATTCCCTGAAAATTTCTTTCCTTCGATGGTAAGGTCATTTCTGCCTTCGAAACGTGCATCAATCCCAAGTTTTACAAGTACTTCGAGAATGGGTTCCGTATATTTTCTGAAGTCGATCAGGTTGTTGCCTTCTCCCTGCATGGTGAACGTGAAGTTCAGATTCCCGAGATCATGGAATACCGCTCCACCGCCTGATAACCTTCGCACAACCTTGATGTCGTTCTCCCTGATATAATCCAGGTTGATCTCTGCCAGCGTGTTCTGGTGTTTCCCGACAATGATGGAAGGGGCATTTCTCCAAAGCATGAACGAATCATCTTTGATTTCCTTCAATACATATTCTTCTGTTGCCAGGTTGAAATAGGGATCGGTATTGTGTCTTCGGATGATCAGCATGAAAATCCAACTTTGACAACAAAATTATACTTTTTCCGGAAGCGGAAGATGAAAAGGGGAATGAAGAATGAAAAATGAAGAATGAAGAATTACTTTTTTATCTGCCAATCAGCCCGGTTTGGTTTTGCCGCAAAATCAAATCATACATTTTTTTGTTTCTCTTGTACTTAATCAGTACCTTTGCACCCCTAAATTTTCAGGAAACGAAGAGAATGATCAACATAACACTACCCGATAATTCTGTCAGGCAATATCCGGAAGGCACTACCGGAATGGAAATCGCAAAAAGTATCAGCGAACGGATTGCACACAATGTACTCTCCGTATTGGTGAATGATGAGGTGCGGGATGCCACCCGTCCGATCCGGACTGATGCAAAGGTACGGTTGCTTACCTGGAACGATGATGAAGGAAAGGGAACCTTCTGGCATTCCTCTGCCCACCTGATGGCAGAAGCCATTGAACTGCTTTATCCCGGAGCCAAATTTGGCATTGGGCCTCACATCGAAAACGGATTCTATTATGATATTGATTTTGGAGACCAAGCTATTTCTTCCGAGGATTTCCCAAAGATTGAAGCAAAGATGTTGGAACTGGCAAAAGAAAACCAGATTTTCGTGCGGAAAGAAGTTCCAAAGGCAGAAGCGCTGGACTATTTTACCCGGAAAAATGATGAATATAAGATAGAATTGCTGCAAGATCTTGAAGATGGGCAGATCACCTTTTATGAATCCGGCCATTTCACTGACCTTTGCCGTGGCCCGCATTTGCCTGACACCTCTTACATTAAAGCTGTCAAGTTGCTGAATACGGCAGGCGCATATTGGAGAGGTGACGAAACCCGCCGTCAGCTGACACGAATTTATGGGGTTACCTTCCCGAAACAGAAAGAACTGACCGATTATCTTGCCCTTCTTGAAGAAGCAAAGAAACGCGATCATAGGAAGATCGGCAAGGAGATGGAACTCTTCACTTTCTCACAGAAGGTGGGATTGGGACTTCCCTTATGGCTTCCCAAAGGCGCATTGCTGAGGGAACGTCTTGAAATGTTCCTGAAAAAAGTCCAGAAGAAAGCCGGCTACCAGCAGGTAATTTGTCCGCATATCGGAAATGTGGAGTTATATAAAACATCGGGACATTTCCAGAAATACGGCGAGAGCTCTTTCCATACCATCACAACCCCGGTTCCGGGAGAAGAGTTTTTCCTGAAGCCGATGAATTGTCCGCACCATTGCGAGATCTACGCTTCCAAACCCAGATCCTACAAGGAACTTCCCATCCGGCTCGCGGAATTCGGAACGGTGTATCGTTATGAACAGAGCGGCGAGCTTCACGGACTTACCCGTGTTCGCGGATTTACACAGGACGATGCCCACATTTTCTGTACACCCGAACAGGTGAAAGATGAATTTAAAGGCGTGATCGACATTGTCATGCTGATCTTCAAGGCACTTGATTTTAAGGATTTTGTTACCCAGATATCGTTCCGCGACAAAAACAATAAAGAGAAATATATAGGCACTGACGAAAACTGGGAAAAGGCCGAAAAAGATATCCTGGAAGTGGCTCAGGAGCGGAACCTGAACTATGTGATCGCCCCCGGGGAAGCCGCTTTCTATGGCCCCAAGGCCGACTTCGTGGTGGCCGACTGCATCGGCCGCGAGTGGCAATTGGGCACGGTGCAACTGGACTACAACCTGCCCAGCCCACAACGCTTCGGACTGGAGTACATCGGCGCCGACAACCGGC
>JBEKST010000264.1:0-4226 GCA_049516815.1 Bacteroidales bacterium
CCCGGGCGAGGAGGTCGAATCAACGAACCTGCCCCTCTCTGTCAAGCTTGGCCCTGCCCGCACTGAAGTCGCCCGACATCTCGGACACGCCTCTTCCTACTGCACCTCTCTTAGCACTCTTTCTTGATTTCTTCCTTTTAGCCATATAACCAACCAATCTCTATCTATTTCATTCCATTATTCAATGGATTTCCTTTTAATACTTTGCTTTTTGAAATCTGGAAAGCCGGATCCCACAATTTCCAGCCATTCAGCTACTCCTAAAACAAAAGCTTTGACAACCACCTCTGATATATCTTTTTATGCCTTTTTAGTGATATTATAAGGAACGATCGGTAAGCAAGATGGCAAAGAAAAAGGCAACCAGGAAAGAAAACAGGAAGGTAAAAATCAGCGTAACCAGTGTAAAGTTGTTTTTTTTCATTTTTTAATCAATTTTTTCAACGAGTTTTTTGATGAGTTTATGGACGTCTTTGTTTACCGGAACCAGTGGTAAACGGACAATCTCTTCGCAGAGATCCATCAGGTTTAGCGCTGCCTTGATCCCGCCGGGGCTGCCATCCAGGAAAAGAGCATTGATGAGGTCGATGAGTTCAAAATGGATCTTGCGGGCAGCTATAAAATCGTCATTAAGCCCCAACCTGACCATTTCTGAAAATTTCTTTGGGTAGGCATTTGCGACCACAGAGATGACGCCGTCTGCGCCGGCTGCGAGCAATGGTAAGGTGATTGCATCATCACCTGAGATAACAAGAAAACCTTTCGGCCGATTCTTCAGCAAGTGGAATATCTGGTCTAAACTGCCAGATGCTTCCTTGATTCCGATGATATTGCTGAAATCATGGGCCAGTTTAAGCGTTGTGGAAGCAGAAATGTTGCTGCAGGTACGGCCGGGAACCGTATAGAGGATTACCGGTACAGGAGTGGCTTCCGCAACAATTTTAAAATGCTGGTAGATCCCTTCTTGTGTTGGTTTATTGTAGTAAGGACAAACAGAAAGTATGGCGTCGATATCTTTAAAGGGTGTTCCATGAATGGAAAGGACCAATTCTGAAGTATTATTTCCTCCTAATCCAAGAACCAGCGGTACGCGATGATCAATCCTTTCGATTGCGAATTCGATAAGAGTCTGTCTTTCCAGTTTCGAAAGGGTATCGGATTCTCCTGTAGTTCCCAGCAGAACGATGTACTCAACCCCATTGCTGATGGTATGATTGAGAATTTTTTCAAAAGCAAGAAAATCAATGGCATTGGATTTTGTGAATGGGGTTACAATGGCTACACCCGTTCCCCGTAATTTATCATATAGCTTTTCTGTCATTGTTGATGATGGTTAAATAATGCGTAATCTGCCTGATAAATTCAGTGACCGGTGTGGAAGGATTTACATCGAGCATGAGGTCGTAACAGGATGTACTGTCTTCAGAATAACGGCCAATCCTGCACATCGACATTGAAAGTCCTGAGATATATTTTAAGGGTAGGCTGTCTTTCATATCAAGGTCAATCAGAAGGTCGAAATCTTTCTGAATGAAATCCATCACCTTGTCTTTAACCGGCTTGTAGAACCAATTCATATCTTTCACTGAAAAAAAATCATACGATAATTTAGGCAGGAAACGATTGATCAGGTTCTTGTTCTTGACATATCCCAATGCTTTGACCTCTTTACGGTCATGCTGCAGTTTAGTTACAAATTCAGCAACTACATCATAATCCGGAACATTATCAAGGTTATAAAGAATACCGATTTTCTTTGCATCTCTGAGATTGGTCAGTTTCCGGTCCCTGCCTGTTTTTTCCAGTTCCTTCCGGAAATAATGCAACCCAATTAACGATCTGATTTTTCTGAACATAAATAATCCTCCTAATGCTTTTCAGAAGCGGTGCAAAGGTAACGTTTAAGCCAGACATATCTTTGATAATTAACATTTTTTAATAACAGGAGGTTGTTGAAGCTACATCCGGTATACGACGCGCAATAGCATAGCTTTTTGATTTTCAATTTTAAAGGGATTTATCACAGGATGTAAAAGTGAGTAAAAAGAGGAGTACCTTTGCAAAAATTAATAGATTAATTGAAAACACTTTCCATTGGAGATCTCAGGATTTCAATTCCTATCATTCAGGGTGGAATGGGTGTAGGAGTATCTTTATCAGGACTTGCATCTGCCGTAGCCAATGAAGGAGGTGTAGGTGTTATATCCAGCGCAGGACTGGGACTTCTCTACCGCGATTTTTCCACCAATTTTCTTGAAGCAAGCATTTTAGGGCTAAAAGAGGAGATCCGTCTAGCACGTGAGAAATCGAAAGGATTGATTGGAGTTAACATCATGGTAGCTATGTCTAACTTTGTTGATATGGTCAAAACATCCATCTCCGAGAAGGTGGATTTCATTTTTTCCGGGGCAGGATTGCCTCTTGAATTACCCTCTTTCCTGAAAAAAGACAGTACGACCAAACTGGTTCCTATTGTTTCTTCGGCAAGGGCAGCAAAGCTGATCTGTGAAAAATGGCATACGCATTACGACTACCTTCCGGATGCTATTGTTGTCGAAGGACCCATGGCCGGCGGGCATCTTGGATTTAAAACAGAACAGATTGAAGATGTGAATTTTTCATTAGAGAAACTGATACCGGAGGTAGTGGAGGAAGTAAGCCACTTCGAAGAGAAATACCAAAAGACGATTCCCGTTATTGCCGCAGGAGGTATTTATACAGGGGAAGATATTTATAACATCATGAAACTTGGAGCCTCCGGAGTACAGATGGGAACTATTTTCGTAACTACCAATGAATGTGATGCCTCCCGCGATTTCAAACAAACCTATATCGACGCTAAAAAGGAAGATATCGTGATCATTAAAAGCCCGGTGGGTATGCCCGGACGCGCTATCTTCAACGATTTCCTTGAGAAGGTCAGGCAAGGGAAAAAACAACCCCTGAAGTGTCCCTTTAAATGCATCAAAACATGCGATGTTACCTCCAGTCCATATTGCATTATCACTGCCCTGATCAATGCCGTTAAAGGCAATTTCACCAGTGGTTATGCTTTCGCCGGGTCGAATGCATTCAAAGCAACTTCCATAACTTCCGTCAAAGAGATTTTTGTCAAACTGATCAGCGAGTTTAAGGAAAGGAATGGCAGGGAATAGTTTCCTTTTGTACCTTTACCATCATATTTAACTCAATCATCCATTTCTGTGGTCCTCACTTTTCTTGGAACAGGAACTTCACAAGGGGTCCCTGTCGTAGCTTGCAATTGCAATGTTTGTCGGTCAGTAGATACCAGGGATAAACGATTGCGTTCTGCCGTCATGGTTGAAACCGAAGGGAAACGCATCATTATCGACTGCGGACCGGATTTCCGCCAACAGATGCTACGGGAAGATATCTGCTCAATCGATGCCCTCCTGATCACCCATGCACATAAAGACCACATCGGCGGACTCGATGATGTGAGGGCATTTAATTATATTCTTCAACGGCCAGCCGAGGTATATGCCTCAAGGGAAGTACAGCGGGCGATCAAAAAGGAATTTTCTTACGCCTTTGGCGAGGACAAATACCCGGGAACGCCCGAGATCAATCTTCATCTGATCGGGAACCGTCAGTTTGACATCTCCGGCTTACTGATCCTACCCATTAAAGTCCTCCATTTTAACGATTATTATATTTTCGGTTACAGGATCGGCGATCTTACCTATATCACAGATGCCCATGACATTCCCGAAAAGGAGATGAAAAAAATCGAAGGATCCAGGGTGATCGTCATCAATGCCTTGCGGAAGAAAAAGCATTATTCCCACTTTAATTTGTCGGAAGCAGTCGCGATCCTGGAAAAGCTAAAACCGGAACAAGGGTATCTGACCCACATCAGCCACCAGATGGGATGTTATGAAGATGTGCAAAGGGAATTGCCTTCCTTTATTAAACAGGCTTACGATGGGTTGAAAGTAGAGCTTTGAACAGAGTCAAAGAGTCACAGAGTTACAAAGAATAAAACTCACCAGTTCACCAGATTATCAGTTCGCCAGTTTATTTAATGCTTTCACTTCTTTCTGACTTTTTTCAAGGTGAGGAGATTCATCGGGTCGGAATCCATTCCTTCAATATTATTCTGAACAAACCGTAGCACCTGGTCATAATACAGAACCACCACCGGGGCATCATCCATGATAATCTTCTCCAGCTTACGGTAATAGTCGAAACGAACAGAGTCATTC
>JBEKST010000265.1:0-4197 GCA_049516815.1 Bacteroidales bacterium
ACCGAGCCTCTTCCGATAATTTAACCATCACATCAAAACCTTCCAGCTGGGCGCCTACCATATAATCGCAGTTCAGTCCGTTCTTGCGGGCTACATGCAGGATCATTGCAGTGATGGTGGTTTTTCCATGGCTTCCCCCGATGACAATGCGTGTTTTCTCTTTTGATTGTTCATACAGGTATTCGGGGTAAGAAAATATCCTGAGCCCCAGCTTTTCCGCTTTCAGCAGTTCAGGATTATCTGCCTTTGCATGCATGCCCAGGATCACGGCATCGAGTCCGGCATGGATATTTGCCCCGTCCCAACCTTCTTTTATGGGTAAGAGGTTAAACCGTGCCAGCCGGCTTTTCGATGGTTCAAAGATCTCATCATCGGATCCGGTAATGGTAACTCCTTTTTTGTGCAGTGCGATGGCGAGGTTATGCATGGCACTTCCGCCAATAGCGATGAAATGGACATTCATGGGAGGATTGTTTAGCCCAAAAATACAATTTTCTCCAACCTCCGGAACGAGTTGTCGTATATTTGTATTTTTTGATTTAACAGTAGATGGATCAAGAAACAGAAAAATATAACACCCGGCTGGAAGGCGCTTCCCCTCAGGAAATCATCGGTTTTTTTGCGAAAGAGTTCAAAGGAAGGATTGCCTTTGCCACAAGCCTTGGCGCAGAAGACCAGATCATCACAGAGATGATTGCCGGCATCGATCCCGCAATGAAAATCTTTACGCTCGATACCGGGCGTTTATTCCAGGAAACCTATGACCTCCTCGTTATCACCCGGGAAAAATACGGATTACCCATCGAGGTCTGTTTCCCTTATGCATTGGATGTGGAGGAGATGGTTAATTCCCGTGGAATCAATCTTTTTTATGATAGTGTGGAGAACCGTAAATTATGTTGTTTCATCCGGAAAACAAAACCGCTCTCAAGGGTTTTGCAGGGCATGGATGCATGGATGTGCGGATTACGCAGGGATCAATCGGCTACCAGGAAGCAGATCAAATCCGTTGAATGGGACAATATTCAAAAAAAAATCAAGGTAAATCCACTGGCCAGCTGGAACCTCGTACAGGTTTGGGACTATATCCATGGGCATAAAATTCCTTACAATACCTTGCACGATAAAGGCTATCCGAGCATCGGCTGCCTTCCCTGTACTCACCCGGTACTGCAGGGTGAAGATATACGGGCAGGGCGATGGTGGTGGGAATCACCTGAAAACAGGGAATGCGGTTTACACCAGAAATAAAAAGGATCCAGGGAACTTGTTTTTCAGGAGAACCGGATGGCACTCACAGGTGAAATCCTGCTTGTTACAAACGAAGGCAACAGTAGCATGGCAAGGCAAACAACCACAGTTCCTGCATTGAGAAGGAGGATATTCCATAGATCAAGATTAATTGGAACAACTGAAACATAATATGATTCCTGTGGCAGGGTGATGATCCCATACTTCTGCTGGAGAATACAAAGGGTAGCTCCGACCAGGTTCCCCCAGAGAAGCCCCTGCCCGATAATATAAACTGCATTGATCAGGAATACCCTGCGGATGCCTCCGTTAGTCATTCCCAGCGCTTTCAGGATCCCGATCATATTGGTCCTTTCCAGAATGAGGATCAGGAGCGTCGAAATCATCGTGATCCCTGAAACAAGTACCATTAAAACGAGAATTATGAGCACATTGATATCTTGAAGATCAAGCCAGTCAAAGATCTGGGGGTAGAGATCCCGGATCGTCTTCGCATCCAGCGTCATCCCGATCTTGCGATAGACATATTTCCCCATATTATCAAGGTCGTTAAAGTTATCGAGGATCACCTCAAAACCGCCTACTTCATCGGGGTGCCAGTCGTTCAACTTCTGGATATGCCTGATGTCACAGAGAACATACAATTTGTCGAACTCCTCCAACCCGGTCTCATAGATACCTGCGATGTGGAATTTCCTTCCCATCGTCGTGGTTCCTGATATAAAATACATCCTGATATCATCGTTCAGGTGGAGTTTTAGCAATGATGCCAGGTTCTTGGATATTAGCACATCATTGGTCTTTCCGGTATTGCTGATGCGAAGAAAATGGCCGGCAATGATCTTGTTCGAAAAAAAAGAAACATCATAGTCCGGCCCGATACCTTTGAGTATGATACCCTGGATCTGGTCAGCTGTTTTAATAATGCCTGCTTTTGTGGCATAGACCTGTATGTGCCGTATTCCTTTAGCAGTTTCAAGGGAAGGATAAAAATCCTGGTGCATGGATATGGGTTTGGTCTCCAGTGAAGAATTTTCATCATAATGAGAGATCTGAATATGGGCGCCAAATCCGATCACCTTCTCGCGAACCTCTTTCTGGAAACCGGTCAGGATTGCAACCGCAACAAACATCACCGTCAATCCCAGCCCGATACTCAGGATGGCAATCCTGACAATAGGCCGCGAGAAGTTGGCTTTGTTCTTCGACAGTATCCTGCGGGCGATAAAAAATTCGGTGTTCAAAGGATGCGGTTTGGCTGCAAATGTAAGAATAACATCCCTTATTTTGAATACTGATGCAAGTTTGATAAGAGGATATAACGCCCAAACCGTAATTCTAATTAAAATTCGTAATTATTAATTTTTAATCTCTTTAAGTGTTAATTCCTCGCAGCTTGCTGCGGAACTTAAATCTCCCGGGTACTCGGGACTCTTGGGTTCATACCAATTGATTACTTCCGGGTATGTCAAAAAAATGTATCTTGCAACATAAATCATTCTAACGGATTCATGAAGAACTATTCATTTCTCCTCTTCTTTCTGTTTAACCAGATGATTTCTTTGACTGCCCAGCCGGATTATGGTAAAGTTTCTGCTTCATCTTATACGACATCTTCTTTAAGAAAAATCATCATCTTTGAGGATACTGTATTGTGGAGACATTATCTCATCAGGGAACATAATTTTATCAGGTACAGGATGGTTGATTCCAAGGAGATACTGAAAGGAAGAATCAAAAAGATTCACCACGATACACTTGTCATGGAGCATGGTTTCCTGCTTACGGGTAACATTGATAGATTGGTCAGTTCCCATTCAAGAATTCCCCGTTACTATGTTAGCAGAAGCAGGATTTACATAATCCCTGATAGTGCTATCCACTCGCCTGAATCAAAACTGGCATGGAAACATTGGATTTTGAAACCCATCCGCCAGAGGCGAGCATTGTCCAGAACCGATACGGAGGGATTCCCTTGGGGCGAGGTTATGGAAATGGCCGGTTTGCCGAAAATGTGCGGCAATGCGAAGCCGAGTACGATGAGAAGCGCGAGAATTGCCGCCGAGATCGCGACGGCCTTCGCGGGAGATCCGCGTGCAAAGCGATTTCTCGGCAGCGCGTCGGCGGGACCCGATTTTCTCACACCTTCTTCTTTTTTGATCTTTTCCCACCACGCTTCGCCGTCGAAGTTGAGCGTTTCACCGAGGCGGATGAGATATCCGCGGAAATAGGGCGTCGAGGGGACGCGTTCAAAGTCGCCGCGAAGCATGTTCTCGATGTGGTTCGTCGAAATGCCGGTCAGATCGGAAAGTTTTTTGAGGGAGATACCTTTTTCCTTCATGCGATCGCGAAGGAAAATTTCAAGAGACGTTTCGTCGGTGTCCATGGTTCGATTATAGAACCTATCTCACAACTACTCCAGCCCGCAACCCACGGGATCGGGCCCATTACCGCAATACCGTCGTTGCCGCGGGAGTCATCGTACCCACGGGTACGTATTCTCCCTTGCGCTTCGGTCTCGTGGCAATTGGCCACGATCGCGGACGGAGTAGTTTTGAGATAGGTTCTAGCTCGCCATTTCGGGCTTTGCGAGGAATCTCCAAGAAGCTGGTTCAAGATGCCGGGATTTTGAACCTTTTCTCAATGGCGGCGCTTATCCCAGCTTCCTGTCTTTATATTTTTCGATTTCTTCACGGAGCGTGTCTTTCGCTCCGTCGATGGCGGTACGGATGTCCTCGGCATCCGCTTCGGCGCGGAGAGTGACGCCCGCGAAATGAAGTTTCGCCGCAGCGTGGTAGACGGGGCCTTTCCGATGATGGTTTGTGGTGCGCTTGACCTCGATCATGAGTTCCGCGGGATTCGTCTTCGCGAGCGAAACGACGAATTTCTCGAGCTGCGCGAATTTTTTCTGGAGATATGCCTCGAGCGCGGGGGTGAGGTCAATTT
>JBEKST010000266.1:0-4146 GCA_049516815.1 Bacteroidales bacterium
TTCATTGGCTTGCAAAAGACCTGAAGAAGTGGCCAAAGAAGCATGGTAACGAAACGGGCTCCTTTTATCTTGGTCAAATCATCCGGATGTCAGAGGATTTTGGAACAGGCGGGGCCGGTTTCCGTTATATTTATGGTGCCTTTCTAAAAGAGATCGGAGAAAAATTCAATAACCCGGATTTACTTTCAGCTTCTAAAATGATGGGCAATGCTGCCAATCGCTGGAGGGAATTTACCTACCTGGGTGCCCGAAACTGCAAGAACCGGTCGAAACCGGAAGAAGATTATGGTAAACTCAGCGAGATGCTGCATGAAATCGCAGATATGGAAAAAGAAGTTTACGTAAAACTGGATAAAATAAAGATCTGAATGGCTGAACGTCCTATCATTGAAATCAAAAATCTCAGCAAACGATACAAAGGGTCGGATGAACCTGCTTTAAAAGATATCACGCTGGATATTTACCCGCTTGAGATATTTGGGCTTCTCGGGCCAAACGGTGCTGGTAAAACCACAACCATCTCCATCTTGTGCGGATTATTTGCTCCTACCGGAGGAGAAATCCATATCGATGGGTTTGACCTAAGGAACGACCTCGACAAGATCAAGCGGGTGATCGGGGTGGTTCCACAGGATGTTGCCCTCTACCCTACCCTTACCGCTCTTGAGAACCTTACATTTTTCGGTAACATGTACGGGTTGAGAGGAAAATCCCTGAAAGACCTGATCATGGATCGTATGACCGTTTTTGGACTTGAAAGGTTTGCAAAGAAAAAGATCTCCTCATTTTCAGGCGGGATGAAACGCAGGGTTAACCTGATCGCCGGGTTGCTTCACGACCCGAAGATCCTGTTCCTTGACGAACCTACGGCAGGAATTGATGTTCAATCAAAGATCGTCATCCTCGAATTCCTTCATGAAATCAACCGTAAAGGAACCACGATCATCTATACTTCGCATTATATGGAGGAAGCCGAAAACCTTTGTTCCCGCGTATCCATCATCGACCACGGGATGCTTGTTTCGACCGGTAACCCGAAGAAACTGGTCGCCGACCATCCGGAATTCAAGAATCTTGAGAACCTCTTCTTACATCTTACCGGGAAAGGATTGAGAGATTGAAGTTCATAAAGTTTGTAAAGTTCATAAATCATCCAGCATCCAGCGTCTAGCATCCAGCATCAAATGTTCAAATTTATCTCAACCGTTAAGAAAGAATACCTTTTATTGTTAAGGGATAAAGCAGGAATCATCATTCTTTTTGTGATGCCGATGGTATTGATCATTATCATGTCGCTTATACAGGAATCCGGCTGGAATGCCATTGCAAAGGAACCCAAGGTGGAAGTGCTGTTTGTCAATAATGACAGGGATAGCCTTGGGATCAACATGGAAAAGGGCCTTCGTTCCTCAGGTTTTTTTGATGTGATCGATTCCGTGAATCATGCTCCGGTAACTATAGAATCGGCAAGAGCAGCGGTAAAAAAGGGTGACTACCTGATTGCCATCGTGGTTCCAAAAGGCGTGACAAAATCGATGCGTACGAATGTTCGGGTCGCCGTTGCAAAAACACTGGCCGGGTTCGGGATGTTCAATCCCATGCTCCTGAATGACATCGCCCAAAAAGAGGCGGATACGGTCACCCTGTTCTTTGATCCAACCATACGGAAAGCGTTTAAAAATGCGGTTGTCAGCTCCATCAAGGAATTCAATTACCGGAGTGAGACCGGGATGGTCTTCCGGTCGTTCAACGCTGAAATGTCGAAGCAATTCCCGGCATATAAACCTGCAAATATTGAATACAAGGAATCCCTCCAGTTCAAGGAAGTATTCCCGAATTATAAGGAACAGGAAGAGATCCCCAACACCGTTCAGCACAATGTTCCCGCCTGGGCCATCTTTGCCATGTTCTTCATCATCATTCCGCTTACCGGAAGCATGATCAAAGAACGGGAAGAAGGCAGCCTGTCACGGTTGATGTCGATGCCGGTTTCTTACATTCAACTTCTCCTGGCCAAGGTTACCGTCTATTTTTTCGTCTGCCTGGTACAAACTTTCCTGATGATCTTCTCCGGAATTTTAATTCTTCCCCTTTTCCACATCCCAATGCTGATAATCGGAAATCATATCATCGCAGTGATCCTGTTGACCATCGTTACGGCACTTGCTGCACTCGGTTATGGCATCCTGGTTGGAACTATTGCAAATACCCACCAGCAGGCGGCTGCTTTCGGATCGGTTTCGATCATTATCCTTGCCGCAATCGGCGGGATTTGGGTCCCGGTATACCTTATGCCCACTATAATGCGTCAAGTGTCCGTGATCAGCCCGCTGAACTGGGCAATAACTGGTTTCTATAACATCTTCCTGCGGCAGGGAGGACTGATCACCATCCTTCCTTCGGCAATAAAGTTGCTGGTCTTCTTCCTCTCAGCCGTATTGATCACTTATATCTATAGGAAAATTAAAAGCCCCATCAATCAATAATATGGAACTCATCGACAGAAAAGAAATCACCGTGCGGTTTGGAGAAGTCGATTCCATGGGTTTAGTTTGGCATGGAAACTACTTTAAATACTTTGAAGACGGCCGTGAATCCTTCGGTGCAAAATACAACCTCGGTTACTTAGATGTATATCGGTATAACATCATGATCCCTATCGTTAAAGTGTCCTGCGATTATAAAAAACCGCTGGTATACGGGGATACTGCCATCATCGAAACCCGGTTCATCAACTCGGAAGCTGCAAAGATCCAGTTTGAATATTCAGTGTACCGCAAATCCGATATTGAACTTATGGCTACAGGCAGTTCCATGCAGGTGTTTCTTACGCCTGAAAAAGAGTTGCTTCTTACCGCACCGGAATTCTTTATTGGCTGGAAAAAGAAATGGGGACTTTTGTGAGTCAGAAGATAATGAGACCGGTTTATATAGCAGGAGATAATATCATCACTTCCCTGGGGCTTACAACGCCGGAGGTGATCCGGAAAGTGAAATCCGGTATCATCGGTTTTCAAAAATACGATGACCGGTCCCTGACGCCAACCCCTGTACCACTTTCACTTGTCGATATGGATCTGTTGACACCAAAGTTCAGGGAGATCCTGGATATGCGTCACCCGGAGATGCGTGAAGAACATTTTACCCGTTTGGAAAAGATGTTCATTGTTTCAATCCATGATGCCGTAAAAGAAATAGAAACGGACCTTTACGGGTCCAATTCCTTACTGGTTATTTCCAGTACCAAAGGCAATATCGATTTGCTTGAAGAAGGAAAGAAAGACTTCCCGGATCCTGGTCGTATTTACCTGTGGAAGATGGCAGATGTAATCACATCATTTTTCGGGTTTGTCAACCGTCCGGTGGTTATCTCGAACGCCTGTATATCCGGTGTTCTTGCATTAAGCAACGCAGCAAGAATGATCGACGCCGGACTATATGACCATATTGTGGTGGCCGGTGGTGATCTCCTGTCGGAATTTGTAATTTCAGGATTCCTCTCTTTCCAGGCGCTCAGCCCGGAACCCTGTAAGCCCTTTGATATCAACCGGAATGGACTTTCACTAGGGGAAGGCTGCGGAACCGTAGTCATTTCATCCGAAATTAAAAAATCAACTGTATTGATCGTTTCAGGATCTGCTGGTACCAATGATGCCAATCACATTTCAGGACCTTCCCGCACAGGTGAGGAGCTGGCCTTAGCCATCAGGAATGCATTGAAAGAAGCCGGGCTGAAACCTGATAAGGTCAGTTTTGTTTCTGCCCACGGGACCGCCACACTGTACAATGATGAGATGGAATCAAAAGCTCTTGAAATTGCCGGCTTGCAGGATATCCCCGTGAACAGCTTCAAAGGCTACTGGGGACATACGCTTGGGGCAGCCGGTGTGATCGAATCCGTCGCCACCATCCATTCCATGGAAAGCAACCTGTTGTTCAGGTCTGCCGGATTTAATATACCCGGTGTGCCCGTTTCATTGAATGTGATCCGGGAAAATTTTCATACCCCGGTTCAGAATTGTCTTAAAATCGCATCAGGATTCGGAGGCTGCAATGCAGCCATCGTTTTCCGTAAAATGTGACCGATTATTAAAAAATGAACGAAACCTGTTTCATAACTCAATCGAACATCATCCGCAAGCATGC
>JBEKST010000267.1:0-4114 GCA_049516815.1 Bacteroidales bacterium
TGCTGGCGATGCCGAAAAAGAGCGGATTTAGAAATACCAAAGGTTTCGACCAGAGCATAGACTGATGACCCATTCTTTAGGGCAATATCAATCTTCGCCCGGTCAGGGTGATGACACGCTGCACATATACCCATCTTATTTTCGTTCTTTCCGGCAATTCTTTTAGAAATGAATATTGGTTATACGGTTGTTGGTACTTCCGGCCGTTTCCGCCGGCTTTCAATGATGCCTATTACAACGATAGCCAGGAATAAGGATGCCAGGGCCGAAACCACCACGATGACCCATCTTACGGGATATCCTTTTTTATCAGCTACGAAAGGCTTGTTCAGTACATTAACATAAGTATAATTCCGGTTCAGGTCCAGAACGGCCCGGTCGTAATCAAGCTTAAATGCGCTGTAATCTTTCGTTATGGCGATCATTAAGTTGGATAACATTTCCCGTTCTCCCCCTTTTTCCTCGAGGTTCTTCTTCAGCCGGTTCACCTCACCGCCTCTGCTGCCTGAACCTCCTCCCGAGAGGTAAGCCCGCATCACCTCGCGGGTCTGATTGGGATAATCCAGTAAACCGTATTTAACTCCAAGTTCCTGTGAGCGCTGTTGAAGGGAATCCAGTTCCATTCTTTTATAATTGGTCACCGTCCGGTAATTATTTACAACTTCCCTGAATTTTTCCTTATGAAGTCCGCGAAGTTTAAAGTTGTATTGGTTCATGATCTCATTCACCATATCACAGGCGATCTTTGGATCTTTATCCCAAACCTCAATGATTACCGCATCATAGGGTGTCTTCGAGATTTTCACATTTTGGCTGTATTCCCACAACAAGGTACTTGTATAATATTCATAACCCGGGTCTATCCCATAATGCCTCGGAAGATCAAACTTTGCAATCAGACTGTCGCGGATATCTTTCGATTGCAGTACCTGTATCATTTGTTCACTAAGGCTTTCATCCGCATAGGCCGATATATTGGAAGGATATAAAACCGCAAATGATTTAAACAGTGGCGTAATGAAAATCGAACTGGAGAAAAATGCAGCGAGAATCGCAGCTGCCGCTACAATCACTGCAAGATGAAGCTTCCAGCGAATAAGAATTTGGATTAAACTTTTACTTTTAAAGTAATCTTCCATAATTGTATAATTTAGAAATTTGAATTTTAAATTTCCAGGCTTAGGCTAGATGAAATTTCTTGTGTGATTTGTATTTGCTAATCTTTTCCATGATGATGATGACGATGATGCTGAAAAAGAAGGCAGAAAAGGTGCTTACCACCACGATCAGCCATTGCACCGGGTAAGATTTCCGTTCGGCCTTGTAAGCATTGTTCACGATGAACTTCTGGGGCAGGTCTTCTTCTGCATCCACCTTGGCTTCCTTTAACTTCGCCTGCAGCAATGTCAACTGATGGGTTTTAAATTCGAGAGCATTCTTTAACGACATATAAATACCTCCATATTGCCCCAGCACATCAAGCCTTTTTTGCAAAGCCGCCATAGCCGATCTGTTATTGTTACTGGTCGCAATAGCCATTTGAGTATTCAGTGCCTGTGACTGGTACTCCACATCATTCACGCCGAGTTTCCCGATGGCGACCAGTGAATCTGCGACCTTGTCCACTTCCTCCTTCAATGAATTGTATTCTGCTTCTACAATCCTGTAGCCGCTATATGCCCTTTGCCGTTGCATCTGGTTCTTTGCGGAGTCGAGAAGGTCGGCAATCTTATTGGCTATATCGGCCGCCATTTGCGGATCTTTATCCAAAACCGAGATCTGTACGGCCATATATTCGGTACGGCGAAAGGTAATGTTCCGTTCATATTCCTTATAAAGAAATTCATTTTTGTATCTGGAAGTAGAATCGATTTTGTAATGCTGAACAAGATTGAACTTCTGAATGATCCGGTCACGGATTTTATTGGAATTCAAAATCTGCAATAGTTGTTCTGCTTGTTCGTCTTCGCCGAAGGACATAAGATCTTGTCCTTTTGCCGATTGGTCACTCAGTAAGGCTTTTGAAACGGAACTGCTACTGGCAGGATACATTATAACGGTAGACTGGAATTTCGGTGTTATGAACCATGAGCAAGAGAAGAACCATGAACCGAGAGCAGCAATGATGATGACCATCAGAAGTGGTTTTCTCCATTTGTATAAAAAGATAACCAGACTGCCAGAATCAAAATCACCATTTCTTTTCATTTCATTTGTCATAGGATCTAAGATCAAATAATTTCCAAAATTATTGTTTTTTCATGAAACCGCAAAAAGAGAAGATCATGGAAGAGAGAAAATGAGTTAACGGTCTTCACGAAGGATCTGAAGCATGGATTTCAGGTTAAGAAGTTTTAACGCTGCAGCAAAACCTACGGAAAGAACGATCATCAGGAAAAAGTTCAGCAGCCAGGTATTGCCGGAGGTTCCGATGCCCAACTGACGGAGATCTACCGCTTTCGAAATAAAATTCAACAGAATTACACCAATGACGAAGAAAAGAAGGGTGAAAAGGTAACGGTAATTTATTTTGAATTTAAAGATCTTTTGTACGATGATCACTTCCATGATGGCAATGAAAAACTGGGTAACCAGGCTGGCATAAGCCGAACCAACCGCCAGCAGGCGTGGTATCAGGATAAGGTTCATGCTGAAATTGATCAGTAACCCGATGAAGGAAATGATGTTCAGCTGTTTCAGATTGCCGTTTGCAGTCAGCAAAGTGCCAAAGATGTACGTAGTGGAAACCGCCACAAATCCGCCCATCAGCAGTTTGAATACCTCCGCAGATCTGTCGAAGTGTTCCTTATAAAGAAGTTTCATGAGTTCGCCGCTATAAAAAATGCAACCGAAGGCCACGATGACTGCTATCGTAATCAGCAAGGTGAATGACAGTTTCACCATTTTCTCTACGGATTCTTTCCGTTTGATCATCCTGGAAAATACCGGGATCAGCAGCACGGAAAACAAGTAAGCGATCATGTTTGCCGCATCCAGCAAACGGAATCCATTGGCATAGATTCCAACCTGGACGTGGGCCGTATTAATGTCGCTTTGAAGGTAATTAGGTTTATCCGGGAGTAGTTTGCCCAGCATGACCGGATCAAGCCGGTTGTATAAGGTCATCAGCAGTACCAGAGAGGCAAATGGAAGGCTGCGCTTTATGATCATCAGGAAGAACGGCCAGTTTACATTGAGTTTTCGAAAACTGGCTTTTTTGATCACAATGAAAGATGCAACAAGGGCGGTAACTCCATAAGCTGCCGTTTGCGAGTAAACGAACCATTCGATCCTAAACTTGGAAGCAGTAAGGTGTCCCCATAATAATACACCGCAGAAAAGGATCATGAGCAAGCGATCGAGCACAGAGAGGACGCTGTCGGTTTTAAACATCAGCAAACCTGAAACATTCGACCTCAGGTAAAGAATGAAGGAAGTAAGGATCTGGTTAAAAGCAAGCCAGGCAAGGAGTTTCATCTGGTCGGCTTTGTAATTTATCAGCAGCGCCACGGAAAAAGCAACGAAAATATACAGCATGGCAAGCATGAACTTTATAACCACGATGGCAGAAAAATGCTTGTTGAGCAGCTGCTGGTTCTGCGCAATGTTCCGGTTGTTAAAATTGGTTATGCCAAGATCGAGAAGAATATTGAAAAGGAAAGAAAAATTCAGCACTTCAAAGTAGAAACCATAATCCATGGCACCAACTACATTCTGAACGTTCCTGTCGATGGCAAAAATCCATACTGGCTTAATTAAAAGGTTAAGCAAAAGCATCAACCCCAGGTTCGTCAGAAATTTTCGCTGCATCTAAAAAAGGAAAAGCTTCTGGGATCAGAAACTTTTCATTAAAACATGAAAAATAATTCGGATATTTGCTACAAAGTTAAAAATTAAACTTTTGTTTAACAACAATAATCCTATATTTTCGGCACCTGATGAACATTGCTGTCAATACCCGCTTGTTGATCAAAAATAAACTTGAAGGAATCGGATGGTTTACATATGAATCACTGAAACGGATCACTACGCAGCATCCCGAACATCATTTTTATTTCATCTTCGACCGTCGCTACGACCCTGCTTTTATCTTTTCTTCCAACATTACCCCCAT
>JBEKST010000268.1:0-4040 GCA_049516815.1 Bacteroidales bacterium
CATCGTGGTGGGGTGATGCATGCAATAGTAGTTATAAGTTCCAACCACGGTTGCATGATATTCATAAACGGTATTGGTTGCGTCAATCGGCTGATCCCAGGTCATGGCTCCTCCAGGAACTGATGTCGATGTTGTAGTATGTATGCCACTGACCCATACCCAACGGATCGTATCACCTGAGATTACATTTGGAAGGGAAGATGGCGTGAACTGAAAATCCGCGACCGTTACCACCCATTTTGTGGAAAATCCGCTGAAACTGAAAATCATAACGAGTAAAACAATCAATGTACCTGTCATGTATGATGATTTTGTTTTCATAGGTAAATTTTTCTTTATAAGTTATTTTTATTTAGACTAATTCCATGCAAAGATAAGGCGACAAACAAAAAAGTCAAGTGTTTTGTCAAAAATATTTTTTAAAGGATTGATTAAGGAAAGAAAAGCGGGCAAGGAACGGCCGGAATGGCCTAAGTGGTCTGTGTTTTAAAAGTCAGATTTCTTCAAACGACTGAATCAACTCCGGTTCCATGGGTTCGATCCGTTCGAAATTTTTCCACTGGAAATCTTTCCGGTGACCATTGGCATCCCAGGAATAAACATTCAGGAACATCTTGCCGAAAACAAGATCCGAGGAATCATAATATTTTGCAAAGGCCACCTGTTCGCCGGTTTTAATATCATTACCGATCACTGATAGTTTTATGTGAAGCCGGAATTTTCCTTTGCGTGTTTCGACCAGTGCAATTTTCAGCTTCCGGTTTTCCGGTTCATCAAGGTTGATATCATAATAAAGGATCCGTTCAAGGTCGGGAAGTCCGCGCTCGTCCTGGAAAATCCTGACCCGTGAGTTGTTTTCGATGGTCCATGCTTCAAACCGGCCATTCAAATCGATGATTGACCGGCCTTTGTTTCCGAGCCGGATGGATAGCCAGAAATTTTTATTCCGGTGGCGGATATAAAGCTTTTTTGTGGAGAAGATATCGTTGGGACGCTTGATCACATAGTATACCAGTAGCCCAGAAAACAAGGCAGTGAAAAAAATCGAGATGGCCGACTGTATCATCACAATTGTCCTGCCCAGGCTGGTTATAGGATGAATATCGCCAAACCCGATGGTATGGAAAGAAACAATACTGAAATAAATGGCCTGTGCGAAATCCAGCTTTTCCGTCGCCGGTTTTGAATACGGTGTCAGTGAAATACTGTCGGTCACATAATACCAATAGGCGAAGAACAGGATAAATAGGGCATAAAAGCAAAATGCAAGAAAGCAGAAACGAAGGAACTCACGGGTCTTGATCGAAAAATTCATACGCATGTGATCGGTTTTTTGTTCCTTCAAAGGTACAAAACAGAATCACTTTTTATCAGCACCCGTATTGAGTTGTTGGATTTTAATCTTGTCCTTCTCGGTAAGGCCGGAAATCACCTGGATATTAATTCCATCAGATAAACCGGTCTTGATCTGTCGTTTTTCAAATTTCTGAGGGCTGGTTTCTACCTCTACAAAGGTCGAATCGCCTTCAAACAAAAGATCACCTTCGCGGATGGCAAGAACTTTATTTTTCTTTTCCAGGACGATATCGGCATTCGCACTGTAGCCGGCTCGTATGAACTGGCCTTCCTTCAGGTTCACATCGGCTTTGATCTCGAACTGTACGGCGCCGTTTTCCACGACACCCTTGGGCGAGATGTATTTCAAGGTAGCCAGGAAAGTGTCATTTTCAATGGCACCGATAGAAAGCAAAAGTCCCATCCCCGGCTTGATCTTCCCGACTTCCGTTTCATCTACCTTACCCTGGAAGATCATATCTCTCACATCCGCTACCGTGGCAATGGTGGTTCCGGCATTGAAATTATTGGCTTCAATGACACTGCTTCCCACTTTTATTGGAATGTCGAGGATCATTCCTTCGATAGTGGAAGTGATCAGGGTATTGGTCACTTTACCCGATTTTTTATTAACTCCTTCGCGGATCAGTTCCAGGTTGGCTTCGGCTGCATCCACTTCCTGCCTGGCATTTTTATAGGCCACCTGGACGGGCTGGAATTCCGATTGAGCCACGACACCTTCCTTGAACAACTTTTCCTCACGGTCATAGTTGATCTTTGCATCGTCAAAAGCGATCTTTGCCCTGTCGAGCCTGCCTTCGGCGTTGTTCAGGTTTACTAAGTCGGGAATGATCCGGATCTTGGCAATGTTCTGCCCTTTTTTAACATTCTTGCCTGCTTCGATATAAATTTCTTCTACGATCCCTGATACAACAGGCTTGATCTCGATCTCTTTCCTCGGAACTACCGAACCCGTTGCAACTGTCTTGCGTATAATGGAGGTATAAAATGGCTTTTCTGTTTTGTATATGACCGGCTTTTGTTTTGATTTATTATAAAGATAAACGATGGTTAGGATAAAAATTCCAAGGATGATTACCAGTGCTGCGATTTTGAGTATTTTCTTCATAGAGGTGTAGTCGGTTATAATTAATTCATAATTCGTATTTCATAATTCATAATTTTACTCGTATCGCAGGGCATCTATCGGCTTCACCGAGACTGCTTTCCTTGCCGGTATAAATCCCGCGAGTGCGCCAGAAACAATAAGGATGCACAACGCCATAACGGCCACCTTAAAATTCACCCCGGGATGAACGAACATCTCGGTATTGGCGCCGGAGGAAGATAACAAATGGTTGATAAGTTCAAGTAATCCCACCCCGATCACCAGGCCGAAATACCCCGCAAAGGTGGTCAATACAACCGATTCGGTGATGATCTCGCTGATGATGTTGAGAGGTGTGGCACCCAAGGCTCTTTGTATGCCGATCTCTTTTGTCCGTTCCTTCACCACCACCAGCATAATGTTACTTACGCCGATAACCCCGGCCAACAAGGTGCCGGTACCCACAATCCAGACCAATAGCCGAATCCCGAAAAACAACCCTTCCATCTTATCATAGTCTTTTTTCAGATTGTAATGACCGATCGCATCATCATCCGAAGGCGCCACCGAATGTCGCTTTTTCAGGACTTCTATGGCTTTTTTCTCCACGACATCCACCGGGATTTCATCCTTTGCAGTAATATTGAAAAATCCAACGGTATTACCATAATTAAAGGTTTGCTGCAACGTGGTAAAAGGCATATTAATTCGTTGGTTATCCTGGGATGCCGCTTCCCCGTTACGTTTCGATTTAAACACTCCGATCACCATAAAATATACTCCATTGATCTGGATATATTGGTTGAGGGGATTTTCATCTTTCTCGAAAAGAAGATCCACCACACGCTGGCCAATCACTACTACTTTTCTTTTCTCTTTCAGGTCCAGATCATTCAAAAAACGTCCTTTAAGCATATTGACCGGGTCAATGCTATTGAAAACCGGGTAATCGCCGAAAAGTTGAAACTGACCTGCTTTAAGTTTCCTGACCACATTACTGGTCCCGTTATATCCTCCAACATTGGTACGGGGCGCAAGGTATTTGATTTCCGGGATGGCATCGCGGAGTGCCCCGATATCGCTGTTTTCGTATGCAAACCACCTTCCCCTCGGAAATCCTTTATAGGAAACAGACGTTTGCTGTGCCCAGATAAAGACACTGTTGGTTGCCATGTCGCCGAAATTCTGCGTAATGCCATTCTGAAGTCCGTTGCCTGAACCCAGCATGATCACCAGCATAAAGATTCCCCAGAAAACACCAAAAGCAGTCAGGAAGGTCCGGAGCTTGTTTTTCCGCAACACATGGTAAATTTCCTGCCAGCGATCAAGGTCAAACATAATTTGTAATTTGTACTTAGTAATTAATTCTACTCATCCCGTAATGCATCCACGGGCCTTACTTTTGCAGCATTCATAGCCGGTACAAATCCTGCAACTGCACCCGCAACGATCAGGAGAATAGTTGCTCCAAGAGCGATTGAAAAATCAGCTTCCGGGTTTTTGAAAAAATCTGTTGCCGGCATTTTGCTGGAAACTAACTCCAGCAACCCGATACCAAGTACGAGCCCGATATATCCCGAAAAACCAGTGATCACGA
>JBEKST010000269.1:0-4031 GCA_049516815.1 Bacteroidales bacterium
ATTTGAAATTTAATAACCCCGAAAATGCCAATTTTCTGGCAAATTCGGGGTTATTTTTTTGCAATCTTATCAACCAAGTTCTTAACAGACGCGGATTTCAAGATTTCAGGAAGACCCTATTCAAATCTTTTAAATCTTCAAATGTAGCTTCTGTTGGTGTGACTGGTGCAAGTAATGTGAGTGAAACTGTCCATACAGATTTTGCCGGTCCGTCAACTCCCTTAAGGGGATTATTGCGTGCAGATACCAGGTTGATATTTGAGATTATTAAAGCGAGGACTATGATGATTCTTGTTTTCATTTTATTTGAGATTTATTATTTATTTTCGAATTTTGACCATAAGACGATTACAGAGATGAAAAGTTACAGCCGTTTGAAAAACCCGGAAAATTCTCAGGCAGGCTATCGTTTATCATTCTAGTAGTTGTCATGATTTTTAAGCTATTTCATAAACAAAGATATTTCCTGTTTCCCTGTAGCGAAAATCTTTTCTGTGAACAGGCATATAAATACGGTGAAAACGAATTCCGGATACTATCGCGGAATCAGGAAGAAACTGAATGAATAGGAAATATTATTGGGGAATAGGATATCAACCTGAAATTCCGGGAGAAAAAATGTAAAACGGATATTGCTGTAAGGAGAAACGTGGTCAGTGGTCAACAAGGAATCCGGATTGAAACAGGGTTGAAAAGTTCAGGAAAGCATTCTCACTGTTGCATTCGATTAGCTGACTTCAATAATTATCCTGATAAAACCCCGAAGATCATCGCCATCTGTGTCCCAAACTTTTTCATTTTTTGTTCAGGGAATGAACTGCATCACAAAGTTCATGGATCAGGGAATGTTTTTTTTCGATGGCATTTCCAACAACAACAACATCGGCTCCTGCATTGGCAGCATCTTTTGCCTGTTTCCCAGTACGAATCCCGCCTCCGATAATCAGCGGAATGGTGATATTCTGCCTGACCTTTTTTATCATAGAAAGTCTGACCGGGTTTTCGGCGCCACTGCCTGCATCCATATAGATGAGTTGAAGGCCGAGAAGTTCCCCCGCAACCGCCGTACACATAGCAATGTCATCATGGCCTGCAGGAATCGGTGTGGTGCTGCTCATGTATGATACTGCAGTGGGTTTACCATTTTCGATCAACAAATAACCGGTCGGCAGGATCTCAAAACGACAGGTTTTAAGAAATGGAGCAGCTACAACATGCCTCCCGATTAGCATCTCGGCATTTCTTCCGGAGATCAGTGATAAAAGCAGCAAGCCATCGGCATCTTCAGCGATCATGAACTGATTTCCCGGGAAAAGGATCACAGGGGCAGAACAGTATTCTTTTAGAACAGTGATGTATTTACGGTGGTTATTTTCCATGACAAAACTTCCCCCGTAAAACAGGAAATCCACCCCGGCTTTCTCTGAAGATCGAGCGATCGTACGGATTTCACTGAGAGCGAATTTATCGGGATCGATCAGCACGGTAAATTTCTTTTTCCCGTCAGCGAATCTTTCCCGTAAAACGAAATTCCTCGACATAAACCTGGTTTTAAAATAAGGAAGATACGATCTGTCTGATGTTTTCTGATATTCCGATGGTAAAATAGTGCAATACAGGAACCCCATACCGGATCAACTCCTTCGATTGCTGGATGGACCATTCAATTCCGACATGGAAGGCCTCCTCATTATTTTTGCATCCGGCAACTGCCTTTACAAGGTCTTCCGGGATATCAATGTTAAACACTTGCGGCAGCGTATTTATATCGCGTAAAGTAGTGATGGGTTTTAAGCCGGGAATAATCGGAACCATAATACCGGCTTCCCTGCAGTTCTTTACAAATGTAAAGTAATTCTCATTATCAAAAAACATTTGAGTAATGATATATTCCGCCCCGGCATCGATCTTCTGTTTCAGGAATTTCAGCTCGGAGATCGTATTGGGAGATTCGATGTGTTTTTCAGGATAACCGGCCACCCCCACGCAGAAATCGGTAGGGGTTGTATTTTCCATCTCTTCGTCAAGGTATTTGCCTTTATTCATGGCAATGATCTGTTCAACCAGCCCGTTGGCATAGGAATGCCCCTCTTTTTCCGGCACGAATACCCGCATACCCTTTGGAGGATCCCCGCGGAGAGCAAGGATATTATTGATTCCAAGGAAATGAAAATCGATCAATGCATACTCCGTATCTTCTTTTGAAAATCCTCCACAGATGAGATGAGGCACCACATCCACCGAGGGATATTTGTATTTGATGGCAGCTGATATCGCAACGGTTCCCGGACGTTTCCTTACCGTTCTTTTCTCCAGCAAACCGCTTTTGTGTTTCTTGTACACTACTTCTTCCTGGTGGTATGTAATATTAATGAATGAAGGGTTGAAAACCAGCAACGGATCAATCGTACGGTAAATTCCATTAATGTTGTGCCCCTTCAACGGGGGGAGGAGCTCAAACGAAAACAACGTCTTTTTTGAATTATTAATATGTTCGATGACTTTCATAGTGAAAAATTTGTTTTTACTTGTCAGGGACCTGTAGTTTAACACCTAAGGCAGCCAAGCCGAGAAAATCCGTTCATCCCTGAATTATTTTTTTGGGAACAAGGATTGAACAAATTATCCTATTTAGTAGTTAAGGTTTGTCTTCAATAGTTTTTCAGCCAGTTCCAGGCTGATATTTTTTCTCCTGGCATAGTCGCTCACCTGATCTTTTCCGATCTTTCCCAGTGCGAAATAATGCGATTCGGGATGTGCAAAATAATACCCACTTACCGATGCGGCAGGAACCATGGAAAAATTTTCTGTAAGGCTGATCCCGGTTTGTTTCTCAGGATCAAGCAGGGAAAAAAGAACATTTTTTTCTGAATGTTCCGGGCAGGCAGGATAACCAGGGGCAGGGCGAATGCCTAAGTATTCTTCTCTAAGGATGGCCATGACATCCAGGTTTTCCTCCCGGGCATATCCCCAGTATTCTTTTCTGACAAGCTGGTGAAGGCGCTCGGCAAATGCTTCTGCCAGGCGGTCAGACAGGATCTTGATCAGGATGGCGGAATAATCGTCCAACTGACTTTCAAAATATCTGACCCATTCTTCGATCCCAAGTCCTGCTGTAACGGCAAAACATCCGATATAATCAACAAGCCCTTTATCTCCCGGCGCAATGAAATCAGCCAGGCACAAATTCGGAGACGATGCTTCTTTCTTTTGCTGGTTTCTTAAAAAATGGAAGATAGCTATTATTTTGGAACGCAGTTCATCCGCGTAGATTTCAACATCATCACCGGAGGAGTTGCAAGGATAAAATCCTATTACCCCCTTGGCGAGGATCATTTTTTTCATCACCATCTCATCCAGCATCTTTTGTGCATCATCAAATAATTTTATGGCCTCACTTCCTTTTACCGGATCCTCGAAAATAGCAGGATATTTGCCATTTATTTTCCAGGCATGGAAAAAGAAAGTCCAGTCTATATACTCCCTCAGCTCTGCCAGGGGAAAGTCATAAAAATATTTATTGCCAGTAAACGATGGTTTTTGGATCACGTCCGGGCTAAAATTGAGTTTCAACCTGTTTTCACGGGCTTCCCGCAGCGAAACGAATTGAGATTCTAAACGGCTGTCCTCGTATTGCCTGCGTAAATCCTGGTAATGAAGTTTGATCTTTTCCCCGTAAGTTTTCTTATTTTCTGATGACATGAGTCCGGATAAAACACCAGCGCTCCTGGAAGCATCTCGCACATGGATGACCGGGGCAGAATATTGAGGATCAATACGGACGGCTGTATGGATCTCAGAGGTAGTGGCTCCGCCGATAATCAAGGGGAAAGAAAGTCCCATCCGCTGCATCTCCTTTGCAACGTGCACCATTTCTTCCAGTGAGGGGGTGATCAGTCCGCTTAATCCGATTACATCAACGTTTTGTTCAATGGCGGTCAAAAGGATCTTTTCCGAGGGGACCATAACACCCAGGTCGATCACTTCATAATTGTTGCAGGTAAGAACTATCCCGACAATGTTTTTCCCGA
>JBEKST010000270.1:0-4009 GCA_049516815.1 Bacteroidales bacterium
TAGGACATTTGATAAAACAATGGTTTCCTTTAGAAAAATCAAAAGCCCCCTGCGAATGTCAGAGGTGATTGTTCGACAGATTGAACAAAAAATACTTTTTGGTGAGTTAAAACCGAATTCCATCCTCCCGTCAGAAAACGAATTGACGAAACAATTTGGTGTAAGTCGGAATACCGTGAGAGAAGCTTTGAGGATGCTTGAAGCCCATGAAATGATCAAGGTCAAACGAGGATCTCGAGGAGGATCGACCATTACGCAGTTAACAGCTGACTCTATCAGTGACTTTTTGATTAAGGCTCTTGGAATGGGGGGATTTTCAGGAGATAGCATCGCTCAGTTGCTCGTACGCGAAAACCCTTTACCCATGGAAATGATTGCCGTGAATGATCAGTTCGGACAGAGCGGGAAACCGGAAGAACTCATGGAAAAATACGGACTTGAAGCTGCAAATATTGTAAAGGCTGCTCAGAAAGTCACCTCAAGAAAAAAGTAGAAACTGGCCAGGATTTCCCGTATCCTGTCTTCTCCTCTCTTAACCAGCCTGATGTATACCACTATTAGCGGGTCCGTTCCTCTTCAACAATTGTGGTGCCTCTTTATCGATGAATAGGGGTACTGTTTCAATGGTGACAGTGCTGGTATCCAAACCCAATGACCTGACTTCTGTGATCCCAAAGCGTTTCAGTATGTTATAGAGATCCATGATGAACTGTTCCTTTGGGGGGAAATCAAAATCATAATTCTGAATACGGTCGATCAACACAAAACGGAAATCGCTCGGGATATCGAACCTGCGCAGTGAATCGTACCTGCTGATCAGGTTGATCTCATTATTCCTGCTCATCTCCTCGATCACCTGGCGGAAAAACAGGTTGATCCTCGGCTGAACCTTGAATCCGATCTTGAAATCGATCTTGAACAGCACATCAGGGATCAGGTGGGTGACGCGGTATTCGAGCACATGTGGCTCATCCAGGATATCGACATGGAGGAGCCAGTAAACATCCGCACGTTTCGGTTGCTTGCTGAGGATGGAATAAATAATCTTCGATTCAATATCCGTCGATTTGTTGGCCTTAGTCAGGAAAACAAGATTCGTGGCATATTTTGGAATGGACTCGTCTTTGCTGATAGCGGTGATGACATCGTAATAATTTTCGATCTTGATAAATTCAATGAAGCTGTTCTTGATCTTCCTTCCGCTGAACCAGACATACATGATGACGAACAGGAATCCGCCCAGGAGAACAGTAAACCATCCTCCATGTACGAATTTATTAAGATTGGCTACCAGGAATGAACCTTCGATGGTGAGGTACACGCAAAGCAACAGGAAGACGACATAAACCGGGACCTTGCGGTAATAAAGATAGGTGCTAAGCAGGATGGTGGTTATCAGCATAGTGACGGTTATCGCCAATCCGTATGCTGCCCCCATGTTTGAGGAGCGCTGGAAGTATAGAACAACGAAAAAGCAGCAGGCGTAAAGCAGCCAGTTGATGCTGGAAATGTACATCTGCCCTTTGATGTTCGTCGGGTAGTTGATCTTGATCTTTGGCCAGAAATTCAGTGAAATGGCTTCGCTGATCAGGGTGTATGAACCGCTGATGAGCGCCTGGCTGGCAATAATAGCTGCAAGCGTTGCTATTATAATGCCGGTAACCAGGAACCAAGATGGCATGATAGAGAAGAAAGGGTTGGTCCAATCATAAACCTGATCGGTATGTTTCAACACCCATGCTCCCTGCCCTAAATAATTCAGCAAAAGAGCTGATTTTACATAGATCCAGGTGATACGGATGTTCTTAAGTCCGCAATGTCCCAGGTCGGAATACAATGCTTCAGCACCGGTAGTACAAAGGAATACCGCTCCCAGCAGTATGAATCCATGTGGTGATTTCGTCAGAAAGAGGTAAGCATAATGAGGATCCAGTGCCTTGATGATCGACGGGTATTGCAGGATCTGTATTAATCCAAGCGTTCCCAGCATAAAAAACCACAGGAACATGATCGGGCCAAATGATTCGCCAACTGCCTTGGTCCCGAATTTCTGAATAAAAAACAATAGAGTGATAATGATAAGGGCAATGGGAACAACCGGTATCCGCGGGTTGATGTTGATAAGCCCTTCAACTGCAGAAACAATGGTAATGGAAGGTGTGATCACACCATCGGCCAACAGGAAGCAACCACCGATGATGGCAAAAATGAATGCCCATTTTGCTCTTTTGCGGATCAGGGCAAACAGGGAGAAGATCCCTCCTTCCCCTTTATTGTCGGCCTGCAGGGTGATCATGATGTACTTCACTGTGGTCTGCAGCGTCAGAGTCCAGAAGATACAGGATAATCCCCCCAGGATGAAGTTCGTACTGATGGTGTCAGCTCCCGAAACGATAGCTTTCATCACGTACAACGGAGAGGTTCCGATATCACCATAAACGATCCCCAGGGTGATTAGCAAACCGGCCGCAGATACAGTTGAAATAGGACTTTTATGGGAAAATCTTCTCATACCGGTGTTTGCGTTTTTCTGCGTTCTGTAAAATTTTTAATAACAGCAATGATAACAGGGAGAAGCGAGATGATGATGATCCCCAGTATAACGAATGTAAAATTATTCCTTACATAGGAGATGTTGCCGAAGAAATATCCTCCGACAGCAAACAGGTTGACCCAAAGGATATTTCCGATGATGCTGAACGAAAAGAACCGTACATATCTCATGGTCCCGACACCGGCAACAAAAGGTGCAAAGGTGCGGATGATCGGCATGAACCGGGCGATGATCAATGTCTTTCCTCCGTGCTTCTCATAAAATGCATGTGTCTTGTTCAGGTATTCTTTTTTTATCAGCTTATAGTTTTTTTCATACACTTTCATCCCCAGGAACCGTCCAATGAAATAGTTGGTATTATCTCCTGAGAAAGCAGCAGTGATAAGAAGAAAAACGATGATCACGATATTCAGGGGATGGGATTCCTTAGCAGCAAATGCCCCGGCAATAAAAAGCAACGAATCTCCAGGAAGAAAGGGCGTTACAACAAGCCCAGTTTCACAGAAGATGATTAAAAAAAGGATCAGGTAAGTCCAGTTTTGATAATCATGGATCCATCCTTCCATGAAAGTATCAATATGGAGGATAAAATAGATCAGTTCATGTAGGAGATGCAACATCCTCTTGCGGATTTCCTGAAAAAACGTGCAAAGATACACTTTTAATTGGGTTCATATTCCAAGGAGAAAAATAACTTGTTTCCCTGGTTTATGATGAATGAATGTGTGGTCTCCATGGACCGTTCCGGGCTATGTAAAAATAAATTTTTTTATTCAAACGATTTATAAAACCCTTATTTTTGTCGGGAAACAAAAAATGAACCGACAGATGCCTTCCAGCCATCATTACCAGCTGAATGAGATCCTTGAACTGATCATTGAAACCAATCCCGGAAAACTTTTAGACATCGGGATCGGTTTTGGCAAGTATGGCTTCCTTTCAAGAGAATACCTCGAACTCTGGGAACCGGGTGCGGTTTATGGTGCACACAAACGGCAAATCGATGGGATCGAAGCCTTCGAAGCATACCTGACTCCACTTCACCGGCTCATCTATGACCAAATTTTTACAGGTGATGCAAGGGATATTTTACCTGCAATATCCGACCGGTACGACCTCATCCTGATGATCGATGTTCTTGAACATTTTACCCACGAGGATGGTTTGAAAGTACTTGAAGAATGCAGGCGATTGGGGAGAAATATCCTGATCTCGGTTCCGAAAATCATGTCGGCGCAGGAGGAGGTATATGGAAATCCTTATGAAACCCATCGCTTCAATTGGAAACAGAAAGATTTTTCGGGAATCCCCGATAAATTCTTTCTTTACAATGCCAAATCAACGATCTGCTATATCGGGGAAGACAGCTGGCGTATCGGTACTATTCTGAAAAAAGGAAACCGAAGAAGAACCCTGGTCCGGATTCTCGAACTGACTGGGCTTAAAAGACCGCTG
>JBEKST010000271.1:0-3936 GCA_049516815.1 Bacteroidales bacterium
CATCGACGACGACAAACCTTTTCCCCTCTGACCTCGCCGCTTCAAGACCAAGACGAACCGCCTCGACGCCGCATTCGACCGTGCCGATCGAGATCAACCCGACTTTGGACTTCACTTGCCGCTGCAAGACGCGAACCAAATTCGAGTCGCGCATAGGCGTCAGCGGATGGTCCTTCATCGGGCTGTCCGACAAGAGCGTGTCGCCGATGAAGAGGTGACCGTGATAAATCGTCCGTCCATTGGCGGGAAACGCGGGGCACGCGATCGTAAGGTTGGAACCTGTCAATTCGAGCAACGCCTCGGCGACAGGACCGATATTTCCTGCGTCGGTGGGCCGTTGACCCTGATCGCCAATGCGTTTCCGGCAGATGTATGCCTTGGAAGCACATCGCAGCTGGTCGCAATTCCTACCGGTGGCTCGGGAAATTATACTTATCAGTGGAACCCTGTGACTTACCTCGATGACCCAACCAGCAGGACACCGGTATCAACGCCCCTGGCCAATATTTCCTATACCGTTACCGTGAATGACGGCACTTCGACATTGACCTCCGATGCAGTATCCCTGACGGTTCATCCATTGCCTCCTACTCCGGTCATTACGTTTAACGGTGTCTCATTCACCTCCAGTTCATCCACCGGTAACCAGTGGTACCTGAACTATGCCCTGATTCCCGGTGCAACTGATCCAGTTTATACCCCAACAGCATCCGGGCTCTATTATGTGATCGTAAGCGACACGTTAAGCAGTTGCACCTCATTGCCTTCAAACAGCATCAAATTCCCGTTTACAGGGATAGATCCATTGACGAGTGGAGGGTTGGTCAGTGTTTATCCAAATCCCTTTCGTGAAAATATTACCATCGCATATGAAATACCGGAAACCGGTTTTGTTAGAATCTCTTTTTTTGATACCTTTGGAAAGGAACTCAAGATCATCCAGGATAACATGATTCAAAGTGCCGGGATGCACCAGGTTGAAATGAATGCAGGAAACCTGAACAACGGGGTTTATATCGTCAAAATCCAAACACAGTCATATACCATATCAAAAAAGATCCTATTAACTTATTGATTTTCTCTTTCAAGAATAGATCCTTAATGAATCACGAAACAGGAAACCCTGTGAAATATTCAAAAAAAATATCATTACAAAACATAAATTATAATAACGGATAATCCCTTGTCTGTTGGCAGGCAGGGAATCATTAACAAAAAAATTATTTACAGATGAAAAAACTAATACTCTCTTTAATCATTCTTAGCATCGTAACTCCGGGATTCAGTTCACGATGGATCGGGATCAGCAGTTCCAATCCTGTTGCAGCAAAGATTTCCCTGGTTTCTTCGGATCTGGTGCATTCGAGGGTTCAGTTCACCCTTGCCGGATTCAATCTTCATGATGTCATGACACCCCAAGGGCATGCATATTTGCTCGATATAAAAAAAGGGTCACCCATGGAAATTGCCAGTGCCCCGGATCTGCCAAAACTCACGACATCCCTGGTGATTCCCGATAATGCAGAAATGGAAGCTGTTGTGATTTCCTCTTCCTATAAAGATTTTCCCGGAATGGATATCGCACCCTCAAAAGGAGTGATTACGAGGGATATTGACCCTGCCACGGTTCCTTACAGGTATGGAGACGAATATAGTCGCAATGCTTTCTTTCCGGGAATGATTACCGGCATGCGTGATCCTTATATCATCAGGGACCTCCGTGGCCAGACCCTCATCGTATATCCTTTCCAGTACAACCCGGTTACCAAAGTCCTGCGCGTCTACAATGATCTTACTATTGAGGTTCGGAAAATAAGCGATAAAGGAATGAACCCGCTGGTGAGAAGAACAAATGACCTCCGGATCAACAAGGAATTTAATGCTCTTTATTCGAGGCATTTCCTGAATTATGGAGTGGTGACCTATACCCCGCTGAACGATTATGGAAATATTCTTGTCATTTCTTACGGAACATTTATGACGGCCATGCAACCTTATGTCGACTGGAAAAGGACGATTGGTTATCCCACGACAATGGTGAGTATCGATTCGGTGGGAACGACCTCTGCGGCGATCAAACAATACATCATCAATTATTATAATACACACGGCCTGACCTTTGTATTGCTGGTTGGTGATAACCAGCAGATAACAACATACCAGGGCAGTGGCGTTGGAGGCGCTTCCGATAATTATTACGGTTATATTGTCGGGAACGATCATTATGCCGATGTTTTCATCGGGCGGTTTTCCGCTCAAACTGTCGACCAGGTGAATACCCAGGTACAACGGACTCTTGATTATGAACAAAATCCTCAATTCCGCACAGATGACTGGCTGACCACGGTGATTGGAATCGGATCCGACCAGGGCCCTGGTGATAATGGTGAATACGATTACCAGCACATCCGTAACCAGCAGACAAAATTACTGGCTTATACCTATACCTGGAATCCTGAATTGTTTGACGGATCCCAGGGAGGTAATGATGCACCCGGCAACCCGACACCGGCAGATGTCACATCCGCTGTTGATGAAGGTGCAAGCCTGATCCTCTATTGCGGACATGGAAGCATGACTTCATGGGGAACCACGGGCTTCAGTAATACAAACGTAAATGCCCTCACCAATCAGGGGAAACTGCCTTTTATCTGGTCGGTTGCTTGCGTGAACGGAGAGTTCATGAATGGAACCTGTTTCGCTGAAGCATGGCTCAGGGCAACCAATAACGGACAGCCTACCGGAGCCATTGCTTTCCTCGGTTCCACCATCAACCAGAGTTGGAATTCACCAATGGCAGGCCAGGATGAGATGACGGATATCCTTGTTGAATCATACCCGAATAATATCAAAAGGACATTTGCCGGTCTGTCTATAAACGGCTGCATGCATATGATCGATGAATATGGTACCGATGGCGCCAACATGGCCGATACCTGGACCGTCTTCGGGGATCCTTCAATTATTGTCAGAACCAACAATCCCGACACACTAATCGTATCCAATGACACCTCACTAATGGTTGGAGTAACTTCCCTGCTGGTCACCTGCAATAAAGACAGTGCAAGGGCTACACTCTTGCTTCATGACACCATTCTTGCCACAGGACTGATTATTAATGATACCATATTGTTTTCTTTTCCGGCATTACTTAACCCGGGTGATACCGTTCATTTAACAGTCAGCAACTATAATGCAATCCCTTACCAATCGAGGATCCATATCCTTGCCCCGGTAGTCGCAGATTTTACAGGAACGCCCCGGGTATTGCTTGTAGGGGATTCCGTGACCTTTAACGATCAATCCACAGGCAATCCCGTTTCCTGGAATTGGAGTTTCCCCGGAGGCACGCCTTCCTCATCAACCTTGCAAAACCCGGTTGTTACTTATACCCTGAGAGGAACTTTTGATGTTCAGCTGATCGTCAGCAACGGTGCTTCTTCTGACACGCTCAATAAACCAAACTACATCGAAGCAGATTATCCTGCCAGGGTTGAAAACCTGTCTACTGACTTTAACATTTCAGTTACTCCAAACCCAAACAACGGAGTCTTCAAGATCTCCATAACATCTTTTAAAGGCGACAGGATAAACCTGAGTGTATTTAACCCTGTTGGAAACGTGGTTTACGAGGAACCGGATTTCGCAATTACTGATAAGTCCAGTAAGACGATTGACCTATCCACCCTAAAAGAAGGCATCTATTTCCTAAAAGTGAAAAGTGATAACGCAACTATAACGAGGAAAGTTATTATCCGGAAATAACAATAAAGCAGTAAATTCATTCTGGTAACATTTCCCTTTGTGTTCCCTAGTGAGGGTCTTCCTGAAAATGTTTGACTTTGTTTTTCCAGAATAAAACGATGTGTTTTTTTATCCTGGGTCAAGGATAAAATTCTAAAAAAGGAAAGACAAGATGTTTATAATCTCTTCTTT
>JBEKST010000272.1:0-3911 GCA_049516815.1 Bacteroidales bacterium
CAAATGTTGTAATCAAGCCAAAGCAAAATATAAATGATATCTTTTTCATTGAATTCTTAGTTTATCGGATCAATGATTGTGGTTAAAAAACTGGCCCTCACGCCCGGCCGCTAAAACCAGTGCGTCAATATATGTTATCGTGTCTGCAATACCGGGTGCGGTAGTATTGGTTTTAGCGGCTCGTTTTGGGCAGGTTTTCTTTTCCTAAAAATACGAAAAAATTATTACTGTATCACGATTTTTCCTGTTTGTATTTCCTTCCCATTATAAATTTTCACAAAATAAATTCCTTTGGGGGAGTTAGAAAGGTCAATATTGTTTGAGGTTTGACTACTGAATTTTGAATTATAATAAACCTTTTCCCCAATCAAATTGTAGATTTCTATATTCACGTTTTTCCATTGCCCATATATTTTTTTTAAAGTGAATTCCCCGTTTGAAGGATTGGGGTAAATAGAAATATTTGTTTTTGTTTGACATGCTGCGATTCCCGATGACCCTGCATATTCATAGGCACCAAGGTCAATTACGCCTCCAATAATGCTACGTGGCAGTAAAGAAGAGTCAGATGATAGATACATATTAACCGGGGTTAAAGAATAAGAAGTGTTCGTTGTTCCGGCATCGGTGCCTTTATCAATTGCTGCCAATGCGGTTGCGGTTAAGGAGAAATCGTCAACTGCAGGATTTTTAAAGCCAACTGTTAAATAATTTGAAGCATCCAGATTATTGGAAGTGTCTAATACGGCAGGCGTGTTGCCGGTAAACATTTTTTTGGTCGCTCCGACAACAGATGCAAAAATGTTATTATAGATTTTAAATGTGTTGATGCCAGAAGAAGGAACAATGTTAAAATATTCTATGATACCCACATATTGATTTATAACTGTGTTATTCACAAAATAAAAATCTTCAAGTGCATTGATGGCAGCATCGTAACCAACAATGCCGTGATTTGCCCCTGCAGGACCTTGTATAATAATATTTCCAATAATGATATTCAATCCCCCCTGAGCAATATTCAATTCCCAGCTTCCGTAACCAGTAGCTTCTTCATCAATCAGGTTGTATAAAATAAAACTTCTTTGCGCTCTTGTTTTCAGTGAGTTTGCTTGCCCGCGGGGATGGTGGAACCAGCAATTCGTCACCAAAAGGGTATCAGTGCTTGCGCTAATGTATATGTGGTGTTCGTAGCCTGAAAAATCAGAGGAGTTCGGCAGCTGGTAGCCATTGTTCTCAAATTCGGAATTAAGGATTACCACATTGCTTCCTGTCACACTTGTATTACCCTCGAGGATTCCATTCTGGCAATTCATGAATTTGCAGTTATTTACCGTTAGATTATTTGCCTGAAAACGAATACCAGCTCCGTTTCCGCCATTGGCATCAGAAACCTGTGCACCATCAAACACAATGTTTTCCAGGTAAGGATTATCGCCCAAGCTCGGGTTTTCAAACACAAATATTCCCTTACCGTTGGGTATATCACCTATGTATTGTAGAACAGTTCTGTTGGTTCCCGTTCCCAGCCCGATAAACTTTAAATTTTTATTGATCCATTTGGTTGCATCATTCGCGTAAATGCCGCCATCGATATATATGGTATCACCATTATGAACCAAATTTTTTATCTGGCTCGGAAGTGTATAGGTTTGAGTAGCACCCACATGCCAAACAGTAGCTTTGCAGAAACTTATCATCAGCACGCAAGCCAATAGTAAAAATATTTTTTTCATTTCCGATCTCTTTTTTTGATCAAGTCGAAAGCAAATTTGTCGAGGTAAACTTGCTCATAACGCTCCGCAGGCAGCTGCAGTGCGCCTGCCTGCCGTGTTTATTTTTCATAGTGAAAACGACAGCTATATATTAAAATATCCTCTCCGTTAACCTGATACACCAGGCGATGCTCACGATCGATTCGACGTGACCACAAACCTGTTAAATCGTATTTCAGAGGTTCAGGTTTGCCTAATCCTTCATGTGGTGATTTCTGAATATCTTTGATAAGTTCATTGATTTTTTTCAACATTTTCTTATCTTCAGCCTGCCAGGAGATGTAATCTTCCCATGAATTCTTTGAAAAAATCAGCCTCATCAGTCTTTAATTAATTTTTTCACTACTTTTTTTCCAGATTTCATTTGTTTAATGGATTCGTATAATCTATCAGCATTAGTTTTGGAACTAAGGAGATGAACAGTTTCAAGAATTGAATTGAATTCATCCAATGAAATCAGGACTGCGCCTTTACCTGAGCCTCTTTTAATTATGAGAGTTTCATTGTTATTCTCGACTTCATCAAGATACTGTTTGAGTTTCGTTCTAAATTCCGTGAAATTTGCAGCTTTCATTTTTTATGATTTTAAAGTTACTATTAAAGTACAAATATAAGTACTTATTTAATAACTTATATAAATTTGATCAACTTTTATTAACATGCGGTCTAATGTTTTGCAAGTTGGCATTGTGTGGATTTTCGGAGAAGGATTTGTCGGGAAGACAAATGTTATTTGGAAATCCGCACATTAAATTTACTCGTCTGCCCGCATAACGCCAACTTGCGGTTGCACTGAGCGGTTTTTCAATCCTTCCTTTTTTCATTGATCACTTGGTTCCCCGTAGCAAAGTAATCGTTCCGGTAACTTGCTTTTCTTCCCCGCCGATTATTTTATAAGAAGCTTTGAAAACATAGGTCTCCTCCGGGCAAAGGGAGCCTTTGTAGGTTCCGTCCCATCCAGTCTCAGGAGATGATGTTTCAAATACCATCGTCCCCCAGCGGTTGAAGATCTGCATCGAGAGCTTTTCAATCCCCTTACCTATTGGATGAAATGTGTCATTGAGTCCATCGCTGTTGGGTGTAAAAGCATTTGGAAAGCAAATTAAACCAGGACATTCTCCAATTTTGATGGAATCAGAATTGACACACCCATCATAGCTTACAACTACACTGTATTCTCCGGGCAGGGTAACAACATAGATTGAATCTTTCGATCCATCCTGCCATACATAAGTACCTCCCGGCACATGGACACTGAGTGTTATCATGTTGCCGCACAAAATGGTGTCATTTCCCAGATCAACCGGGATGGCGGGTTTGTAATTCAGATGAGTTTCTATGAAATGGATGCATAACACCAGGTTAGCCAGTGTGTCGTAATAGGCGCCTCCTGTTGTCTGCCAGGCCCCCTGTAGTAAATTTTGCTAAAAACGCATCTTCACTACCTCCGCCATATATTGTCTGAAATGCACCAGGACTAACAATATGGGTCTGCGATGCTGGATACTGGATCTCGGGTTCTGGGTACTGGGTACTGGGTTCTGGGTTCTGGAAAGAAATTCCCGCATTCTGCTTTCCTGCATTCCTGCATTCTTGATAAAGATCATTACTAAACCCGCCTTTCCTTAACTGCACATTCATCCCCGGCGTATTCAGCAAATAAAGAACAGCTGGATTAGGTTTATTGTTTTGGTTTATAATCTGGCCTTTGTTTTCCATGAAGACGAAACTTTGTTTTGAATCTTCTTCATAAATTTCTGATTCATTTTGGGAATATATGGAAAGTGGCAAAAAGAGTATTTGTATAACAATGAATTTGCAAATCCGATATTTAAGTCTTTCTCTCACATTAAAACCTATTATTTCAAATTACTTTTTTGCTAATAAACATTTTAAAAAGCAATTTATATACTCGTAAAACCATTGTATTTGCTTTAATAAAGATACGTGTAATAGAACAACGAATAAAAAATTTGAAGCGCTTTTGCGGGTATGTCCCGCAAATATGCTACAAAATTTTAGGGTCTTCCTGAAAATGTTTGACTTTGTTTTTCCAGAATAAAACGATGTGTTTTTTTATCCTGGGTCAAGGATAAAATTCTAAAAAAGGAAAGACAAGATGTTTATAATCTCTTC
>JBEKST010000273.1:0-3835 GCA_049516815.1 Bacteroidales bacterium
GTTTTCTTTGTTGTCAAAGGTTTGGTTTTCTTCTGTTTGATGACAGCCTGTGCGGCAGCCAGACGTGCGATAGGAACCCTGAAAGGTGAGCAACTTACATAGTTGAATCCCAGCGAATGACAGAATTCGACGGATTTCGGTTCACCTCCATGTTCGCCACAGATACCGATCTCCAGGTCTTTCCTTGTACTCCGGCCTTTTTCAACGGCAATCTTCATCAACTGACCTACGCCTTCGAAGTCAATCATTTGGAAAGGATCTATTGGAAGAATTTTTTTATCAAGGTAATCGGGCAGGAAGCTGCCGATGTCGTCCCTTGAGAAGCCGAAACTCATCTGGGTAAGGTCATTGGTTCCAAAAGAGAAGAATTGGGCCGCTCTGGCAATCTGGTCAGCCGTGATACAGGCCCTGGGAATCTCGATCATGGTCCCGATCATATGGCGAATTTCTTTTAATCCGAATTTCTTACACACTTCCTGGTAGATCTGTGCAATGATCTTGTATTGGTGATTCAGTTCATTAACACTGCAGGTCACAGGGATCATGATCTCGGGGAAAGGATGTTTTTTCTCTTTGAGGAGTTCGGCTGTAGCTTCGAAGATGGCTTTGACCTGTGTCTCGGTGATTTCAGGGAAAGTGATGCCAAGACGAACGCCCCGGTGTCCCATCATGGGATTCGTTTCGTGGAGAGCCTCTGCCCGTTTGTCGAATTCTTCCTTAGAGATCCCGAGGCTTTCTGCGAGCTTATGGCGTCCTTCGGGATTTTGCGGAATGAACTCATGAAGCGGCGGGTCAAGGGTACGAATGGTTACAGGATAGCCATCCATGGCTTCGAGTGTACCTTTCATATCAGCTTTCATAAATGGAAAAAGCTCATCTAATGCTTTTCTCCTTTCAGCTTCAGTGCTTGAGACGATCATTTTCCGGAGGAGGAACAAAGGCTTTTCGGCATGTTTTCCATAGAACATATGTTCGGTACGGAACAACCCGATCCCTTCAGCGCCAAAGGCCCTTGCTTTTGCAGCATCATCAGGGGTATCAGCGTTGGTGCGGATCTTCATACTGCGGATCTCATCACACAATTTCATGAAGGCCTGGAAATCGGGATTTTCCTCTGCTGTCTTGATCATGGCAACTTTGCCATTGTAAACATAACCTTTTGAACCGTTCAGTGAGATGTAATCTCCTTCGTGGAGAATGATATTATCAGCAGACATGGTTTTGCTCGAAGCTTCGATCTTCAGGGTTCCGGCACCTACGATGCAGCATTTCCCCCAGCCTCTTGCCACTAATGCAGCATGACTGGTCATCCCGCCTCGTGCAGTGAGTATGGCATATGCAGCACGCATGCCTTCGATATCTTCAGGATTGGTTTCTTCGCGAACAAGAATGACGGTCTTGCCTGCTTTTGACCATTCAACTGCTTTCTCGGAATTGAAAACAATTTGTCCGGTAGCGCCGCCGGGTCCGGCCGGCAAGCCTTTTGCCATCGGTTCTAACGAAGCTTCTGCTTTCGGATCCAGGATGGGATGAAGCAATTCATCAAGCTGTGAAGGTTCAACGCGACTTACGGCTTCTTCTTTTGCGATCAGTTTTTCCTTGTACATATCCAGCGCCATCTTAACAGCAGCAGGGCCATTTCTCTTGCCGACCCTGCATTGAAGCATATATAGTTTCTTATCCTGAATGGTGAATTCGATATCCAGCATATTACGGTAATGGTTTTCAAGTATATGCTGGATTTTATTCAGTTCTTGATATACCTTCGGCATTGATGTTTCAAGGGAAGCCAAATGCAGTGTGCGTTCGTTTTTCCCGATTTCATTGATTGGATTTGGTGTCCGGATTCCAGCGACGACATCTTCACCCTGGGCATTTGCCAGCCATTCACCATAAAAATAATTTTCGCCGGTTGCCGGGTTACGGGTGAATGCAACACCGGTTGCAGAGGTGTCGCCCATGTTACCGAATACCATCGACTGGACATTTACAGCAGTTCCCCATTCATCGGGAATATTCTCGAACCGGCGGTAGGCGATGGCACGTTTTCCCATCCAGCTCTGAAACACGGCGCTGATTGCACCCCATAGCTGTTCTATGGCATCTTCAGGGAAAGGTTTTCCTAAAACTTCCTTCACTTTTTTCTTATAGATATCGATCAATGCTTTAAGGTCATCGGCCGTAAGTTGAGTGTCGCTATGATATCCTTTGAATTCCTTCATTTTGTGAAGTTCCTGCTCCAGCTGGTTCCTGACACCCATTCCTTCTGCGGGTTCAATACCGGCTGCTTTTTCCATCACCACATCCGAGTACATCTGAATAAGGCGGCGCTGAGAATCATATACAAAACGCGGGTTGTTGGTCTTTTTGATCAAGCCTTCACGGGTAACATCATTGAGACCGACATTCAGAACGGTCTCCATCATTCCCGGCATGGACGCCCTTGCACCTGACCTGACAGAAACAAGCAACGGGTTATCCTTATCGCCAAAAATGGCGCCCATCTCTTCTTCGGTCTTCTTTAAATAATCTTCGACCTGTTTCTTTAACTCTTGCGGGTAGTTCTTGTTGTTTTTATAGTAAGCCGTACATACTTCTGTGGAAAGGGTAAAACCTGCGGGAACTGGCAACCCGATATTCACCATTTCAGCAAGGTTGGCACCCTTACCACCAAGCAGGTCCTTCATGTCTGCTTCACCTTCTGCCTTTTTACCTCCAAAAAAGTAAACATACTTTTTTTCTCTGACCTCTTTTGACATAGTTCACAATGTTTAAATAGTTGATAATCTTTAATATTGATATAAAAATTTGAATCGGCAAAAGTACGAAATATTTTGCCATCCCTAGGTGGTTTAATAGAAAATTAATGTTAATTTTCCTGAAGTCAGAGGTCAAAAATCGGAGGTCAAAGGATGGAAAATGGAAAATGGAGGATTGAGAATGGAGGATTGAGGATCGAGAATGGAGGATCGAGAATGGAGGATCGAGGATCGTGGTTGATTAACTGTTCAAATAAAAAACTGCGTAGCAGTGACATTATCTTAGCAAGGAATGACAAAATACCTATGAACCGCGTAGCGGTGACATTATCTTAAATGGCGAAATAGTGAAAAGCGAAGTAGCGAAAATGTTTAATTACCGAACGTAGTCTCTGGCGCGCGTCCGCAAAAGGCGGATAAATTTCCAAATGCGTGTCTTGTCACTGCTCATCCGTCATAGGCGGATAAATCTTTGACGAGCGTTAATCCTTGAGACAACGTAAACTAAACGCATTCACCCTCGAAGCCGGATAGATGGAAACGCTCGGATCCGGATCATTTATCCCATACGACCATGCCTTAGTACTCCCAAGCGGTGTTGACGACCAAAAAAAGGTTGCAAAACCCTGAAAATCCCAACCTTTGTTTATATGTCTTGCTCCGGATAATAATGCATTGAATCCGGAATAACCTGAATATTTCAAAGGACTTCCTGCAAAGGCATTGTTGATGTAAATGGCAAAAAGTGTGTTCCAATCATTTTCTGTAGGAATATGCCAGGCAGGTGGACAAAAACCCTGATCAGCAGGGGTTTCATCGTATTGCATAAGTTCGTCCCACTGGTAAAGTCCTCCATAATTTGTGCAATTAGTGGAATTGTCGTTATAACAATACTTTTCGGCAACGCAATTATCCCTTTGATCCTGGGAAGATGCAATGGTTGTCCCATAATTCAGATTCGAAGCAAGCCAGCATTGGGAGCCGATCTGAACGGTCGGATAAACCTTGCTATCGCGAATATCCGTTATCGGATTTCCGCAATTGACAATTGATAATGGATAATTGATAATATGAGT
>JBEKST010000274.1:0-3829 GCA_049516815.1 Bacteroidales bacterium
GGTAACGCCTTCGGGTAGTTCCGGCGACACCGGGCGCTCTGCCACTATGTGAAGGGGTACGCATTGGAAGTTGCTTCTCCGGATCCCGCAGTTTTGCGTACGCCCGGTGCGCCCTCTGCTTGACCGACCCGACGGTGGAAGATCAGTCAGATGGATATGGCAGCAAGGACAAAATGGGTGGAATATTCCAAAGCCAAAGATGAGATGTTTGCCTATACCGATACGAAGCAATCGCCCTGGTATGTTGTGGAAGCCGACGACAAACGCCGGGCCCGCCTGAATTGCATAAGTCACCTGTTGAGTATGATCCCTTATAAAAATGTTCCGAAGGAAAAAATCGTCCTTCCTCCGCTTGAAAAGGACAAATCCTATGTCAGGCCTCCGATGTCGGAACAGACGTTCGTACCTGAAAGATATTAGTCAATGGATAATTGACAATTGATAATTGATAATTATTTTAACGTAAAAGGCGCAGAGAAAATAGAAACCTCATACTTCAAAAATTCATTCGTACTTCTCACTTTGTACTTCGTACTTTGAATCTGTGACTTTGTCACTTCTTCTTCATCCCAAACTTATAAACAGTCACCTCCTTGAACTTCTCACCCGGTCGCAGGATCGTATTCGGGAAGGCAGGCTGATTGGGGGAATCGGGGAAATGCTGGGTTTCGAGGCACATCCCGTAATGCTGTTTGTAAACCTTGCCCCCTTTGCCTTTGATAGTTCCATCGAGGAAATTGCCTGAATAAAACTGAACTCCCGGTTGGGTCGTAAAAACACTGACTTCCCTTCCGGATATCAGATCTTCGATCGTAGCAGCCAGGCTTAGCTCCTTATCTTTCTTGATCAGGATATAATTATGATCATAACCCCCTTTAACTTTATTAATCCTTTCGCCGATGCTATGAAAACCGGTAAAATCCATTGGGGTTCCTTTTACCGGCCGGAGTTCTCCTGTCGGGATAAGCTCATCGTTCACCATGGTGTAATGGTCGGCGTTGATCCTTAACCGGTGACCGAGAACATTCGTATCGGCTTCTCTAAGGTTAAAATAGGTATGATTGCAAAGATTGACGGGCGTGAGCTTATCGGTCCGGGCTTCGATTGTAATTTTCAATTCATTAAAAGGATTCAGCAGGTAGGTAACTGTCACGATCAGGTTACCGGGATAGCCTTCTTCACCATCCGCGCTCGTATAGGTCAGAACCAGGCCGGCTCCCGTCGAATCGTTGATTTCCTGTGCATCCCATACCACCTTGTCGAATCCTTTCAAACCGCCATGCAGGCTGTTGTTCCCATTGTTGATGGCCAGCTTGTATACTTTCTTCTCCAGTTTAAAAGTGCCCTTCGCGATACGGTTGGCATATCTTCCCACAATGGCCCCGAAATAGGGAGTGGTTGTAAGGTATCCTTTCAAACTGTCGTATCCAAGGACAATATCTCCCATTTTACCTTTAGCATCAGGGACGAGGATGGAAGTGATGATCCCCCCGTAATTCGTGATCTTCACAACAATTCCATTTTTATTTTTCAGGGAATAAAGGAAAACATCCTTGTTGTCAACTTTTCCCCAGTTCTCTTTCATGATTGACATTTTTAACGAACCATTTATTGAAGTTTCTTTTTTTATTTCCCTGCTTCCACAACCCTGAAAAATCAGGAACGGAATAGCAAGGAAAAAAACAGATTGAATTACTTTTTTCATGTTCATTCTGATTATCAAGACAAACGTAAAGCAAATTGGATAATCTACCAAGCGGCAGATAAAAAAAATCATAACATTTGAAGGAAACTTTCTATTTTTGAAAACTTTTTACCGATGCCGGATTCTGGCGATTCATCATAATTTTATTAAGGAGAAGAATGAAACTAAAGGATAAAGTCGTACTTGTTACCGGCGCTTCAGGAGGAATTGGTGAAGCTATTGCCATTGCATTCGGACGTGAAGGTGCAAAAGTGGTCCTTGTTTCACGCAGAAAAGAAAAATTGGAAGCAATCGCTACCCGTTTGGAGGATGCATTTGTTATAAAAGCCGACCTGAACGACCCTTCGGCAGTTATCCGGATGATCAACGAAACTGTAGAAAAATATGGTCGTCTGGATATCCTTATCAACAATGCCGCCTGCATTATTGTTGCTCCTTCTAAAGAGGTTCAGACGGAAGACTTGCTCAAAGCATTCCATACGAACCTGATTGCCCCGGTTGTCGCTACACAGTGTGTCCTGAAATATTTTCGAAAACAAGGCAAAGGACATATTATCAATATCGGTTCTCCCGGTTTCATGATGGGGATCCCGTTTTATTCACCCTATGTATGTTCAAAGGCAGCATTATCGGCTTGGACCAGGACCATTCAGGCAGAATGGGCGGGAACCGGAATCCATATCAGCGAATATTTCCCGGGATATATTAAAACGGGATCCAGACCGGAATCAAGGATAGGGGAGGTAGAACAGGATTTTTTAATGTCGGAGAAACAGAATTTTCTCACACGGGTGCTTGTGAAACCAAAGACAGCTGAGGATGTGGCAAATGATATTATCAAGCTGGCGCTCAAACCCCGGCTCCTGATGCATTCGGGAGCAGGTGTCAAAATCGGATCTTTTATCTCTAATCTGCCATCCTTCAGGCTTTCTATTGCACGGCAAATGGCAGAAACCGCAAAAAGGAAGATGAGAAAATAATTGATAATTGATAATTGACAATTGACAATAAAGTAAATAGCGAACACCATCCTGTAACCTTGAACCTGGAACCTGAAACCTGAAACCAAGAACATGAGAAACCCCATACCTTTAAAAGATCGCCGGACTGATTTCATCTACATCGCATTTTTCCTTTTAAACCTGCTGTTTATCACTTACATCGTCGATCTAGAACAGCTGGTGATCAAAGATCCGGCAAATTTCAAATATCCGATCTGGCCGTTACCATTCTTTGTGGATATGGTTCATTGGTGGGGAAACAATTTTGACCCTTTGCAGAATGCACGCCCGATGTGGTGGAAGGCTACAATCTGGCTGGATGTTCTTTTCTTTGGTCCCTATTACCTTGCAGCAGTTTATGCTTTCATCAAAGGAAAAGACTGGATCCGTATCCCGACTTTCATTATTATGTCCATCCTTTTTACCAATGTCTTTATCATTTTCAGCGAGGAGATCTGGGGCCCGGTATGCGCAAAGAACTTAACCTTGGTACTCTTTGCAAATGCGCCCTGGTTACTATTCCCGGTATTTCTTGTTTGGAAGATGTGGAAAAACACTTACCCTTTTACAAGGGAATGAATAATTAATAATGTCGGAAAATGAGTAATGAGTAATTCAATAAATAATAATTCTGTAATTACTCATTACTCATTAAAAATATTATTGAAAGTGAAGGGTAATTGACACAACCTCAGGTCGGTTACCGAGACGCATTGGAGGTCCCCAGGTGCCGTATCCACATGAGACATAAATGTGCGTATTCCCTTTTTTCTTATAACCCCAGCTTATTTCGTACATGGCATCGGTGATGTAGTTAAAAGGCCAGATCTGTCCATGATGCGTGTGACCTGATAACTGAAGGTCTACACCAAGTTCTTCCGGCATTGACAATTGAAAAGGCTGATGATCCATCAGCAGGATTGGATAAGCATGGTCGGCGCCTTTCAGTATGTCCGCCAATGGTTTTCTCTGTTTCCCGGTAAAACGCAGTTTATCGCGGTCTTCACGCCCTACAAGGTAGAAACGGTTATCGATAAGCTCTATGGTATCTGAGAGAAATTTGATATTATGTGCGATAAGATAAGCCACAGCATCTGCTGCGCCTCCGATATACTCATGATTG
>JBEKST010000275.1:0-3804 GCA_049516815.1 Bacteroidales bacterium
TTTAAAAGATTTCATCATATGCTATAATGCTTCAAACCGATATAAACGCAAAGAAACCTGGAGTGAGGTTTCGACAGGCTCAACCTCTCCTGAAGGCCGGTGGAGAAAGTTCAGTTATGAAGAAATCATTAGTCGCGACAAAACCAGTTTAGACATCACCTGGCTAAAAGACAAATCACTGGCCGATCTCGATAATCTTCCCGATCCTGATGTTATAACAGAAGACATCATCGAAAACCTGGAAGCTGGCCTTGAGAGCTTCAGGGGGATCATGTTAAAATTGAATAATTGAGATACCCCTTTGCTGAGTGGTATTGTAATAATTTACGATTTAACGATTTTAGATTGTCGAGTGAATTGTCAGATTGACGATTGACGAATAAAAATAATCGAAAATCAACAAATTGTAAATTCATTCTGCAATCGTAAATCGTAAATCGTAAATAATTGTTACCTTTGCCCCATTATTAACCTGTGTTTCCGGTTAGCCGATCGAAATCAGTATTTCCCATCTCCATACCCATTAGGGTTCCATGCAACAGCCTGGTCGGGGTAAACCGGAAAGCCCGAAATCACATAATTAAAATTGTTTTATGATTACATTTGAAGAATTGGGTATCCACCCTGTTCATGTGGATACCTTGAAGGAACTTGGCTTTGAATATCCCATGCCGGTACAGGAAAAGGTTATTCCTCTCCTGTTATCCGGTCCCGTTGACATTGTTGCCCTGGCCCAGACCGGGACAGGGAAGACGGCAGCATTTGGTCTGCCGCTGATCCAGATGACCAATCCCCATAGCAAGGTGCCGGAAGCGCTTATCCTTGCTCCGACCCGTGAACTCTGCATACAGATTGCAGGTGACCTCAACGATTTTGCCAGGAACACCGATAACCTGAAGATCCTTCCGGTTTATGGCGGAAGTAGCATGGAGGTCCAGATAAAGGCGCTTAAAAAAGGAGTCCAGATCGTGGTTGCCACTCCCGGCCGCCTTTGCGACCTCATCCGCCGTAAAGCCATAAAGCTGAACGAGGTCAAAACCGTGATCCTCGACGAGGCTGACGAAATGCTTAACATGGGATTCGTCGACAGTATCAATGATATCCTCTCAGAAGTACCAAAGGAACGTGCTACCCTCCTCTTCTCGGCTACCATGCCAAATGAAGTTGCGGTGATCGCAAGGAAGTACATGCGTAATCCCGTTGAAATCACAATTGGAGACCGCAATTCAGGCGCGGATAACATCAAACATCTATATTATACCGTTCATGCAAAAGATAAGTACGTTGCTCTTAAACGCATCGTGGATTATTATCCCAACATTTACGGGATCGTATTTTGCAGAACCCGCAAGGATACCCAGGAAGTTGCCGATAAACTGATGCACGACGGCTATAATGCAGAATCCCTGCATGGTGACTTGTCGCAGGCCCAGCGTGATATGGTCATGCAGAAGTTCCGCATCCGCCATGTGAAGCTGCTGGTCGCTACCGACGTGGCCGCACGCGGGCTTGATGTGGACGACCTCACCCATATCATCAATTACAATCTTCCTGAAGACCTCCTGGCTTATGCCCATCGCAGCGGCAGAACCGGTCGTGCCGGGAAAGCAGGCATTTCTATCGCTATCATCAACCTGAAGGAAAAATATTTAATAAAACAGATCGAGAAAAAAATTAAAAAAACCTTTGTCGCAGCGAAAGTACCCGGCGGAAGGGAGATCTGTGAGAAACAACTGTTCAGCATGATCAGCAAGATGGAGCAGGTGGATATTGAACATACGGAGATCGACAGCTATCTTCCGGCGATCTATCGCAAACTGGAATGGCTCGACAAAGAAGAAATCATCAAGCGTTTTGTTGCCCTTGAATTCAACCGATTTCTTGAATATTACAAGAATGCAAGGGATATCAATGTTATCGATGATAAGTCATCAGGTTCCTATAAAGAACGTGACGGAGAACCTTATAAAGAACGGGATAGAGGATCTTACAAAGAGCGTGAAAGAGGGTTCTATAAGGAACGCGAATCGGGATCTTACAAAGACCGGGACAGGGACACAGACGGACCTGCACGTTTCCGCAAGAACGATTCCGGCTTCACGCGTCTTTTTATCAACCAGGGCAAGGCTGACGGACTTTTCCCGATCAGCCTGATCGAACTCGTAAACGAACATACGCCCGGGAAAAAAATTCCCCTCGGCAGGATTGATCTTTCCGACCGGTCTGCTTCTTTCGAAGTAGGTTCCGACTTTGCGGATTTACTGATCAAAGTATTACAGCACCAGGATTTCCGTGGATCCGAGATCACCGTCGGATTGGAAACCAGAAAAGGTGGACAAAGAAGAGATGAAGGTGATTTCCGGAAAAGGAAAAAGAACGAAAAAAAATTCGGTGATACACCGAAAAGAAAGCGGATTCGTAAAGATTTGTATTAATAAACACCACTAGGGTAATACCGTAAAAACTTTTTCATCGCGAATATCAAATGATCTCTGTGACTCTCTGTGGAACCTCCGTGGTTCTCTGTGTAACAGTGGAAGGAAAATCATCCTGCTTACCGGATTGGAATTACACTGAGGTACACTGAGAAAACATAGAGGTCCACAGAGAGGATTATTAAGTTGATTTTTTATATATTTAAATTTGATTCTTTTGATCAATCCCTGAAGAAGACGAAATAATCAGCTATTGATTCATCTATTATTTTTACTTTTATCACCTTATGAAGACCCTCGTTGAGTCCATACAAGATGCATTTCTTGGTTTCGCCACAGGCGATGCACTAGGCGTTCCGGTTGAATTTGAAACCCGCGAATGGTTGCAGGAGAACCCGGTACAGGGAATGCTGGGAAACATGCGGTATAACCAACCACCCGGGACCTGGTCGGATGACAGTTCCATGGTTTTTTGTACGGCAGAAAGCTTGTGCAGAGGGTATGACCTGGAAGACATCGCCCTTCAGTATTCGAGATGGAAAAACGAACGGTTCTGGACTCCCCGCGGAAGGGTTTTTGATATTGGCATACAGACTAACAAGGCGATTGAAAGGATCGACCGTTTCCTCGAAATGGGACTGCGGATCAAGCCGATCCCTGAACAGGGAGTCAATGAAAAGGAAAATGGGAACGGTTCGCTGATGAGGATCCTGCCGCTTGCCTTTTTCCTGAAGGATAAACCTGCGGAAGAAGGGTACCGTATCGTCCGGGAAGTTTCGGCATTGACGCATGCACATGCCCGCGCAGTGACCGGTTGTTTCATCTATGTCCGTTTCATGATGAGCCTGCTGGAAGGGAATGATAAATACCTTGCTTACACGGAGCTGCGCAATTTCATCCCCGAATTCTGTAAATCAAACATCTGTTCTCCCGAATATGAGCACTATACCAGGATCCTGGATAATAACATTGCCGATTTCCCCGAAGTCACAATTCGTTCCTCAGCCTATGTGCTCCATACCCTCGAAGCCTGTTTCTGGTGTGTGATGAGGAATGACAATTACAGAGATACGGTTTTGCAAGCCGTAAATCTCGGTGAAGATACCGATACCGTTGCAGCCCTTGCCGGTGGTCTTGCCGGGATGATCTATGGAAGGAACCAGATCCCGGAAGAATGGATTGCTGTGCTGGCCCGGAAAAAAGATATCCTGGATCTTGCACAACGGTTTTCAAATTCCCTTTAACAGAAAGGTAAATAAATTAAAGCACTATACATAGAACACATTAGAAAACATATTGGTACGATTTGAACCCAAACACAAAATCACCCACAAATCGCACACAATTTCGCTATTTCGCCTTTCATTAT
>JBEKST010000276.1:0-3795 GCA_049516815.1 Bacteroidales bacterium
ATCATGGCAAACATCTGCATCATTCCCGAAAGCGGTGTAAAACTGTCGTGCATACCATTTACCGAACCGGTCGAGATCACGGTTGTGATGATACTCCAGAACCCTGTTGCAGCGACCCCGAACCGGACTTCCTTACCTTCCATGTTACCGGCATGCTGGTTGATGCCAAGGTGCGTGAAAACCGGGTTATCTTTCATTTCGAAATCGATGGTCGGAATCACAAGACAGAGGAATCCAAGGGTCATGATGATGAACACAATCCGTGAAAGTTTTTTACGGTTGATATAAAACCCCAATGCGAATACCATGGAAAAAGGGATCAGCATCTGGGCAAACATTTCAATGATATTGGTGAAATAATCAGGATTTTCAAAGGGATGCGCGGAATTAGCCCCAAAAAATCCTCCTCCGTTTGTCCCGAGATGTTTGATGGCGATCATGGAAGCGGCAGGTCCTCTTGAAACCTGCATTGGTTCCTTTTGCATCGTAAGCAGAGTTTCTTTCCCCTTAAAGGTCTGCGGAACGCCTTTGAAAACGAGGACTATGGCGATGAGTATCGCTACCGGTAAAAGAATACGGGTGACAGATTTCAGGAAGTAGTTGAAAAAGTTTCCCAGTTTGTCGGTGGCCTTTTCCCTGAATGCATTGAAAATAACCACGGCAGCAGCCATGCCCGTTGCTGCCGATACAAACTGAAGGAAGGTAAAGACAGCAGTCTGGGATAAGTAGGATGCGCCGGATTCACCGGAGTAGTCCTGTAAATTACAGTTGGCCACGAAACTGATGGCTGTGTTGAAAGCAAGGTGCAGACTCATGGACGGATTGTGATCCGGATTCCAGAAATGAATGGTCTGTGTGATCAGCATCACGAAGGCATAAAGAAGCCAGACTGCATTAATGGTGAGCAATGCGGCAAGGTGCTGCTTCCAGTTCATCTCTTTTTCAGGATCAATCCCAGAAATCCTGAAAAGGAAACGCTCAAGTGGACGCAGAAAATCAAGCCAGGTTTTTTCACCTTTGTATACCTTCGAAATATATTTTCCGAAAGGAACTGCTGCCAGGATGGGTAGCAGGAAAATCACCAAAACTCCTGTCAATCCGTTCATAGTTATAATTTTTGGTGATGAAGATCAGAATTTCTCAGGACAAAGAAGAACATATACCAGGTACCCAAAAACACTTATCGATAAAATCAAAAGGAGTATCATACAGTCATTAATTGGAATTTTCATACCACTTAATGCGAATGGCATGCCAATCGCCGATGAATTTGGGTATGGCTTTTTAATTGATTGAAACTGGTGGAATTATAGAAAGGAAAAGATTTTATTGTCCGAAGAAAGGGACTGTTTACCATTTCAAAATGAAAAGAATCGTAACGAAGTGGAAAGGTCAGGAGGTTGCTTCGTCGCTTCGCTCCTCGCAATGAGAACGTTGATGGGGTTAAAAAGAGATTGCTTCGGCACTTCGTGCCTCGCAATAATTGTTACAAACCAAGATAAAGATCCACCCAATTTTTATTGGATTTTTCTATAAGATCTATTTTCTTTTTACGGGAGCCTCCTTTAATCTGCTTTTCTCTTGCAATTGCATCCCGTATATACATGAATTCTTCAAAATAAACCAATTTTTGGATGTTATAAATCGATGTAAAACTGCTGGGATTCAATTTCATTTTATGCTCATTTACCCTGCGTTTTAGTTCATTAGTAACACCAGTATAAAGTACCGTATTATAAGTATTTGTCGTGATATAAATGTAATATGGACTATTCTTCATCATACAATATTCCATTGTCAGTATATCGGTTTAGCAAATAATCATTATCCTTGGTAAAATTATTGATTATTTATTTTTATAATCTCAGATCTCAAGAAAATTGCGAGGCACAAAGTGCCGAAGCAATCTCCAATAGACACCCCAAACAATTGTCATTGCGAGGAGCGAAGCGACGAAGCAACCTCCAAAGTAACGCCTCTATTCAAGTCCGTATTTTTTCAACTTCCGGTAAAGCGTGGGGATACCGATCCCCAGCCGTTCAGCAGCTTTGGTCTTGTTTCCTTTTGCAAGCGCGAGAATCTTCCGGATATGGATCTTCTCCAGCTCTTCCATGGAGCCTTCAAAATCCTGGGTGACAGCGCTCTTTGAAGGAGTGAACAGTTCATAGGGAAGAAGGTCGGAAGTCAGGATTTCATGGTCGGTGAGAATGACAGTACGTTCGATGATATTTTTCAATTCGCGGGTATTTCCAGGCCAGTCGTACCGCTTCAATTGAGCGAGAAAAGCCGGATCCATACCGATAACCTGCTTATTGGTTTTCATTGCATAGAACCGGATGAAAAAAAGGGCCATTTTTTCTATATCTTCGATTCGTTCGCGGAGTGCGGGAAGACGGATTTTAAAAACAGAAAGCCGGTAGTAAAGGTCGGGACGGAAGTGTTCATTCTGGACTTCCTTTAATAAATCAAGGTTGGTAGCCGCAAGTATCCGGACATTCACATGAACCAGTTTGGTATCGCCGACTTTCGTGAAAGACTGATCTTCAAGAACACGGAGAAGTTTCGCCTGGAGGTCGTAATACATTTCTCCAATCTCATCCAGAAAAAGTGTTCCTTCATTGGCTTCCTCAAATAAACCCTTTTTATCCGACGTCGCGCCGGTAAATGCGCCTTTTTTAAAGCCAAACAGTTCTGATTCCAGAAGATCTTTGGGAAATGCGCTGCAATTGACGGCAATGAAAGGTTTGTTTTTCCTTGGGCTGGCATTATGGATCGACTGGGCAAACAATTCCTTTCCTGTGCCTGTTTCTCCTTCCAGTAAAACAGTGGAATCGGTCGGGGCTACTTTTTCTGCAAGCAGGATGCTATCCTTTATTTCTTTGGATGTTCCCAGGATCTTGTCAAAGCTGTAACGGGTCTTCAGTTTCTTTTCGAGGTCGAGGATCCTGCGCTGCATACTGGATTTTTCAACTGCTCTTTGCACGGTTACAAGGATCTGGTCATCTCCATCGCCTTTGGTTATATAGTCAAAAGCGCCTAGTTTCATGGCCCGCACACCATCCTGTATGGTGCCAAAGGCCGTGACCACGATAACCTCGCAATAAGGATAGTTCTTTTTGATCTTTTCGAGCACCTGTAAACCATTCTCTCCGGGAAGCCTTACATCTGTAATCACCAGATGAAGGTCGGGTTGTTGCTCCAGCACAATGTAGCCTTTCCTTGCATCACCTGCCTGGAATACCCTGAATCCTTCCAGTTCCAGGATCCTTGATAGGGCGCCCCTGAGTTTTTCTTCATCATCAATAATCAGAATGGTCCCGCGCATAATCGTCATACTTAAAACTCACAAGGACAGTTTTTCCATCCTCAATTCTCTATCTTCCATCCTCATTTTTTCATTCTTCATTCTTCATTCTTCATTACCTCAGGTTCCTGCTGGCTGAGGCAATGAAATGAACCCAGTCCCCAAATGATCTCAACCGAATCAATGCCAATCACCTCACGGCCGGGAAAGCATTGTTCGAGGATAGCCATGGCTTTATTATCTTCTTTGCACCTGTAAATGGGGACAATGACTAAATGATTTGTGAGGTAGAAATTGGCATAGGAGGCAGGCAGCCGCTGGCCCTCATATACCACAGGCGGGGGCATGGGAAGTTCGGCAATATCCAGTTGTTTCCCATGCAACTCACGCATAGTTTTCAATAGTTTCAGGTTATCTTTCAACGGTTTATGATTCGGATCGGTTTTGTCATGTTCAACAACGGTCACTACTCCATCTTCCCGGAAGAACCG
>JBEKST010000277.1:0-3780 GCA_049516815.1 Bacteroidales bacterium
ATTGTGAGGTAACACGGGAATAATCGTTACTGCCAATCAGTGTATAAGCCATATTGGCTTCAATGGCCGGAACCAGCGAACTCATCGGAACGTCTTTAGGAGCGTCCGGGTTCACGTTGATCCCTGTATCGATCCATTTCTTACAGGAACCGAGGACCAAAGCCATGAGGAGTAAAACTCCAATGAATTTAAATGTTATATTTTTCATAATTATTTCGATTTTTTGTTTGTATATTTTTTTTGGTCCGGATTAAAATGACACATTTAAGCCAAGAGTGTAGCTCCTTGTTCCGGGCATATTAAAGTAATCTATACCCTGGGCATTATCAGAACCTGCAAGGCTGGTTTCAGGATCAACACCCTTATAGTGGTCAAACACCAATAAGTTAGTGCCGGAGAAATAGACGCTCAACTGACGGATAAAGGTCTTCTTTAAAAATCTCGAAAGATTATAGGTAAGGGTAACAGTCCTCAATCTTACCCATCCGGCATCTTCAATGTAAGGTGCAGTAGCACCGACAAATCCACTTCCGGCTGCCTGATACCAAGCCTGCGACAGGGGAACAGCCATCGTATTTGCCTTTCCTGTGGAATGCCCATTGGCGTCTGTCATAACTCCGGGAAATATAACATATTCACCCCGGTTCAGGGTTCCGGCTGAAACTCCGAAATAATCCAAGGCTCCGCGGGTGCCATCCCACATCTTTCCGCCATGTTTGATGTCAACCAGGAAATAGAGACTCAGGTCTTTCCAGCGTAACGTGCTAGCGATTCCTGCTGTCCATTTCGGATCCACATTGCCAAGCGCAGTTTCGTTAGATGACATTATCGGATAACCATCAGTACCGATTAACACGTTCCCCCTGCCATCGCGTTCCCAGTCATAACCATAAATTGTACGGTATGGCTGGCCAACAACAGCGTCAATTTCAGAACCTGTGAACCCCCCGAGATAAAGACGGTTTATTCCCGGAGCAAGCTGAAGCACTTTGTTATCGATTTTCGACCAGTTTGCTGTGATGTCCCATTCCCAGTTCTTGGATTTTATCGGAACAAGATCAAGTGTCACCTCATGTCCTGATGTTCTTATAGAACCTGCATTCAGCCAAACGGAAGTATAACCTGTACTGGCAGCGATAGGAACATCAAGAATATCATCTGTCGTTTTATTGTTGAAATAGGTATATGAAAGACCAACCCGGTTCTGGATAAATTTAAGGTCAAAGCCGGTTTCAAAATTACCAGTTTTTTCAGGTTTTAATTGATTGTTACCCAGAACATAGCTATTCAAATACCCATTGGTACTGTTATAAGGCCAGGTCAACCCGGTAGTCCAGCCGTCATAAATGGAGGGAGCTATAAAAGGAGTCATCGTACTGTAAACAGGTGCATCCTTGGCTGTGATGGCATAGGAAATACGTATTTTCCCATAAGGGAGGGCTTTGTTATCTTTCAGACCTGGTAGCTGAGTAAAGATCCAGCCGGCCCCTACTGAAGGATAAAAGAAAGAATTCTTCCCCTCGGGTAAAGTTGTTGACCAGTCATTTCTGGCGGTTCCGGTCAAATAAAGCATATTTTTCCAGGAGAGTGTCAGATCTCCATAAATAGCGGCTCCCTTACGGTTATTGGTCGCCTCCTGGGAAGCAATACTTGTGGTATTGTTGAGATCATAGTAGTGGGGAATTACCAGCCCGAATGCCTGGGAGTTCAGTGAGGAAAAATATTGTTGGGTCATATTCTGTCCCAGGATGAAGTGGACATTGAAATCCTTTGCAAAATTCTTATCAATGGTCATCAGAAGGTCAGAATTGAAATTTTTGCTTAATTCTTCTCCTCTTTTTGCCCAACCTGCTGGTTGAGTTGACGAGCCTACTGCAAGGTCATCATTGATTTTCCGTCCGTACCAGTCCATCCCTATACGATAGGTAAAAGAGAGCCATTTGTTCGCAAGATAATCCACCTGTGCTGAACCAATCAAACGATTTACAGCGTCCTTGTAAATATCTTCATTTGCAGTCCAGTATGGATTGTCATAATAAATCCCGTGACGATAACTTCTTTCATATCCTGCACTGGGTAGCTGTGCGCCGTCAGGTAATAAATAGTCTGATGGGAATATGTAACCGGCTGCGTTATCGAAGGTCGGTGGCGTTCTCAACAGCCCGAGCATTATCCCGGAAGTATTATTACCCTGTTGTATACGGCGACCGGCCGTGATGATGTAATTTGCTGAACCGGATACCTTCCAATGATCAGAAAGTTTTGAATCGCCGGATATCTTGAATGTATTCCTGCGCAAGGTATTATTGGGAATAATCCCTTTCGTCTGGTTATCTGAGAAACTGAAATAGAAAGTTGAAATATCGCTTCCTCCGGTCAGGGCAATAGAGTTGTCGGTTGTCACTCCGGTCTGGAAGAAATCGTAAGGATTATAGGTATTAATTGCCCCACCGGTACCTTTTTTGTTACTGACAATCCTTCCATCGATATCGAAATCTTTCCATTCATACTTGCTCCAGTTTGTTTTGTCATAGGCGCAGGTATCCAGTTTCGGGCCCCAGCTGAATTTATTACCGGAAATCCATTTACCTCCTGAACCCTGTCCGTATGCATCTTGCCGGGCTGGGAGTTGACTGACAACGTCAAATTTGACAGAAGTGTTGAAATTCACTGATATTTTTTTACCGGTAGTTGCTTTTCCTTTCTTTGTGGTAATAATAACAGCGCCGGATGCAGCACGCAAACCATATAGCGCTGTTGCTGCCCCGCCCTTCAAAACGCTCACAGATTCAATATCGCTAGGGTTAATGTCAATGGCGCGGTTGGATAAACCAACACCATCAAAAGCGCCACCGGAAGCAGTTTCGACTGAGCCACCAGTTTCGGCCCCCGCAATTGGAACACCATCTACTACAAAAAGAGGCTGGTTGTTTTGTGTCAAAGATGTAACCCCACGAATCTGGATATAGGATGCGGCTCCTGCAACTCCAGATGAATTGACAATTTGCACGTCGGAAATCCTGCCCTGCAAGCTGTTAATCATATCTGTTTGTGCTGCCTTACTGATGTCATCTGAAGAGACATTCTGCACCGAATAACTCAGCGCTTTTGTCTCCCGTGGAATACCTATGGCAGTTACCACGATCTCGTCCATATTCATTACATCGGGATCCAATACAATATCCAACGTATTGGATTCCCCAATCTTGACTTCCTTCGTCTTCATCCCTACATAAGAGAAGGTCAGCAGATCGTATTTAACAGGAATAGTCAATACATATTTCCCGTCAATATTGGTTGTCGTACCAATGGTGGTACTTTTAACAACGATGGTCACCCCGGGAATGGGGGATTTGTCCTCCGATGATGTAACAACACCGGATATGACCCGTGTTTGTGCAAGTACTCCTTGCAGTCCTGCCATTAAAAGGAAGGCAAGGACAATGGTAAATTTTCTCATAATGGATGATTTTGGTTAGTAAAAGTGTTAATAATCAGAGGAATATTAATAAGTTAAACCGAATTACACCTGATCATGTCATCCGGTATGATGTATATATTTAGATGTTGTCCTACGGTTTCCGTCATTTACAATGCAATTTTAAGAAATAAAATCCTTAAAAGTCAAACAAATTTAATAAAATGTTAAAAAAAAGTTAATATAAAATATTTTGAATAGACAAGATATTTTTAACCTGTTTAAAGTTAATGAATTGCAATATTTTTGTAAGAAACGTGAAGAAGTGATGGAGTGATGGAGTGAAGAAGTGATGAAGTGAA
>JBEKST010000278.1:0-3764 GCA_049516815.1 Bacteroidales bacterium
CTCCTTGTTGTTTTTTGCAGTCAGGTACTGTACTTCCGAACCGATTTTCTGATCCCATAATGCTTTTTGCTTTTCGTACAGATCGGTCACAAAAGAGAGCTGGCTCTGCAGGTCGGAAAGATTTCGTTTCAGCACATCTGCATCCAGTTCTGCAAGCGCCTGTCCTTTTTTCACAGTTTCACCTTCTTTCACGATGACCCTGGTGACCACTCCGGCTGTGCGGGGGCTTACTCCGATATTCTCGTTACCATCGATCCGGCCCTGGACTTCGATATAGTGGTCAAAGGACTGAAGAATCAAAGGTTGTACACTGACGATGGTGGCTGAGGTTTTATCTTTGGCGTTCAATTCCTTTTCGAGAACAGCGATCTGGGTAGTGACCTGATCATGCTCTTTTTTCAGCTTTTCGAGTTTCGCTTTTTTATCCGGACCGCTGCATGAAATGGCTACTATCAACAGGCCAAGAATGAAGAGTGATTTTTTCATGAATTAAGGATTATTAAGGATGATACTAACTACCATAAAAACAGGTGCAAATATAGAGAAATTCCTGAACGAAAAACTTTCTGCATATAAAAGTTTCCTGTAAAAATCATACTTTCAGGTATATTTTATTTTTAATGAATACAAAGCAATAATGTCTTCCTGGGAATACATTTCTTCCTGCCGGAAGAGAAATATTGTAAAAACTTTTCTTTGTAAATAGTTTCCTCCGCGCCATTTTAGTATCTTTGTGGAATGAATGAAAAAACCCTTCATATTCTTGAACAAGTAAGACGGCTGTATCACCGTTATGGTATTAAAAGTGTGACCATGGATGATGTGGCAGAGCATCTATGCATCTCCAAAAAAACCTTGTACAAGTATTTTACCGATAAAGAAGACCTGGTCAGGAATATCGTGATGATGGATCATAGCAAGCGCAACAAGTTCTTCCAGGAAATAAAAAACAAGGACCTGAACGCAATCGAAGAACTTTTCGAAGTATACCGAATGATCAATACAATGTTCCGGGATTATAATGCTTCCATGGAATATGATATCCGTAAATATTACCCGGATCTGTATTCAAAGGTTAAGGAAATCCGCAGGAATAAAATGTACAATACAATGTATATCAATATGAACAAGGGGAAGAAAGAAGGGTTATACCGGAAGGAACTCAATTCAAAGATCATAGCCCGGTTGCATGTGTTCAAGGTTGAAAATATGTTCGATAATGATATCTTCACCATGGAAGAACTGATATCAGTTAAGGTGTTCAATGAGGTTTTCGTGTATCATATGCAGGGGATCATGAGTGAAAATGGACGAACATTTTTTGAAAAAAATTTCGAACGGCTAAAGACTGATTTTGTTTAGCACGGCATACCTATTAGACTGCGAAAAATTATTCCTTTCTATCTGCTATCTCATTACATCGACATTTCAGCGTCTGATCCGCATTCAATATTTGTATCTTTGATGTTTATCAGGCAACTATTCTTCTGCCTTTATGTCTACTAAACGGCAAATCTTCGGATGATTGTTGATGAATCTATACTTGAGGGCTGTATTGCGGGAAAAAGGAAAGCGCAGTATGAATTGTACAAGAAATTCGCTGCCTCAATGTTGGCGGTATGTTTCAGATATGCCAGGAACAGGGATGAGGCTGAAGATTTTCTCCAGGAAGGATTTCTGAAAGTGTTTCAGAAAATTTCATCTTTCCGTAGCGAGGGTTCTTTTGAAGGATGGATGAAGAGAATCATGATTAACAATGCATTGAATGAAATAAAGAAAAACAGGAGAACACCGTTTCTTGAAGATATCGAGGTGATCAATGAAACACAGATTATCGATCAGAATGAACCTGCAGCAAGCTTTGATCCTGTGCCACCTGACGTCCTTGTGGAAATGATACGGTCATTACCGGAAGGCTATCGTATCGTTTTTACATTATATGTGATTGAGGATTTCAGCCATAAGGAGATCGCCAACGAACTGAATATCTCGGAGAATACCTCCAAGACCCAGTTGCTAAAGGCAAGAAGGATGCTGAAAAATAAACTGAACAAATATTATACAGTAAAGAAATACAATTTTGTCAATGAGTGAAGAACGAAAAACACAGGCTGATGCTTCAGGCGGATTGGACGCTTTTTTCCGAAAAACGCTTGATGATCATCAGATAAAACCTTCCGGAGGCCTCTGGAAAGGGATCAGCCGGAAATTGTTACGGACTGAACTTGCGCATTTCAATTTCAGCAATCTTCCAAAAGTTTACTGGATCATAGCCGCAAGTGCTGTCATGGTTGGAATGATCTTTCTTTTAAACCGAATCCCCGATAGAAAAGCAACAGAAAATAATTATACTCCTATCATCATAAAGAACAACACACAGGGGAATTCATCTGCAATTACTTCAAAACCCCTGACCGCGACAACAGGCAGGAAAATAATCGCCGGTACTGCAAATCCCGCTATACAAGCTGTACCAAATGGTTCATCTGTCCGACAAACCCAATTAAATACAGGATCTCCTGCATTGGCAAACAACAATTCAACCCGGATCATCAAAATAAACAGAACAAACAATGCAGCAACTATACCAACAGGAACAACATTACTAACCCTTACAAGGTCGGAAAGCCAATCCAGGGAAGGTCATCTTAAAGTTCCACAGGAGAGGAACACAAACAGCTATGAACTGAAATATCTTCCTGTTCTCTTTGCGACCAGTCTGTTCCCCTCCGGGGACGAAGATACTTTATTACGGTTCATAAACCCCAATGGCATTACAAATATCCCGCTGAAGACAAAAATTCAAATCCCGCAATTCTTTACCTTTAACATGGGTATTTCTCCTGAACTTTCAATATACGGGAACACCGACCGTTATACGGAAACCAATTACTGGCTGAATACTGGCGTGACGTATCATATAGGGAAATTTTCCATTCAGACCGGTGTCAGCCTGGGTTATGTTTTTGATCATGGAGACTACCGTGTCAACTACAAAAGCAAAGACAGCATCGGATTTTTTACCAGCGTTATTTCATTCATTGTGACACCCGGTAATGTAATTGTTTTTAATACCAAAGACATCCCGGTTTATGACAGTCTGCAGCATATAGCCGACGACCGTGCCATTAACCGTTATACCTATCTGCGTATCCCGCTTATGCTCGGATATGAACTTATCGAGACCAACCGTTTTAGCCTCGGAATAAAAGCAGGTCCGGCCATCTCTTTGCTCATCGGATCAAAAGAAGCCTTGCCTTTCATTGATTATCCCAATGCCCGGTTGATACGTATAGATAACCATAGCTTGTCGCGCGTCAAAATAAACTGGGAGATCCAGGCAGCCCTCGATCTTGAATACAGGTTGGTTAAAAATTTCAGCATATATGCAGAACCATCCTATAAACATTATTTCAAACCATTTAAAACACAGGAATCAACTTCAACTTCAGCAAAAGATCCCTATTCCGTTGGAATTGAAATTGGTGCCCGGTTTGACCTAGGTATTAAAAAGAATAAACCATGATTAAAGTCCGTACACTCATTTTATTATTTCTCCTGGTATTTTTCTTTGCCGGTAAGGTCACCTCGCCGCACAAGGGCTGGGCGTCGACTTCCGATATCGACGATTTTTCCGAAGAGCACAACGACTTCACCCCTGCCGACCCGAACGCGCCCGATCCCTGGAGAGAGCTCGTCAGAAAGTTCCTGGAACAGCAAGCCTGTGCGGAGAACAAGGCACCATGAAACCGCGGTCCGCGAGC
>JBEKST010000279.1:0-3743 GCA_049516815.1 Bacteroidales bacterium
GACCGGCATCGAGATCGGCACGCTGGAGTCCGGGCCGCGCTGGAGCTTCGTGCGTGACCGTTGCTTTCTGGCATTGCTGAAGCGGCTGACCGCCCGGCAAAGCGCCGAAGACCTTCGCTCCCGCATCCTGCGCCACCTGGGGAGCGAGGCAGAGCCCGAATTCTCCGATATCCGCATCGTGCGTGGGCCGGCCGATTTCGATCCCGCCATGCCGCCCTTCGTTATTGCGTATCTTGAAAACGCGACTAAAAATATGTCCGCAAAGCACAAAGAAGGTACTCTTGCACAGGTAACTGCCCCATATGATGCATTATTTGAACTTGGAAAAGCGTACCGTATAAATTACAGGTTTGATAAAGCGAAAGAAACTTTCACGAAGTACTTAGCCACACTCCTTCCCGATGATCATGAGAACATTGATTTTGTTAAAAATGAAATAGAAGTATGCGATATGGCGAAAGATCTTATAGCCAAACCTGTAGCATATACCGAGGAAAACATTGGTGAACCTTTCAATGATGAAAAATCAAACTTCAATCCTTTGATTTCAGCCGATGGGAAATCTTTTGCTTATATGGTATCTCTGAAATTCTATGATGCTGTTATGTTTTCGAGACTTGTTAATGGTAAATGGACTCCTCCGGTAAATATTACTCCTGAACTTCAATCAGATGGAGATTTTTATATTTCCTGCCTTTCTGCTGATGGAAAATTACTGTTTCTTTCTAAAGATGATCATATTAATAGTGATATTTATGTGAGCTCATATGACGGTACCAGTTGGAGCAAAACTGTTAAATTGAACAAAAACATCAATACAAAATATTGGGAATCACATGCCTTTATTTCTGAAGATGGCAATCAACTCATTTTTGCTTCCGACAGACCAGGCGGTTTTGGAGGACTGGATCTCTACATTTCTCATAAAATTAATGGAGACTGGGGACCTGTTGCAAATCTGGGTCCGGAAATTAATACGGAATTCAATGAGGACAGACCATTTCTGATAAATAACGGGAAGACTCTCTTTTTTAGTTCCCAGGGGCATGAAAACATGGGAGGGTACGATTTATTCAGGTCCGATATGCAATCAAATGGACTCTGGAGTAAGCCTAAAAACCTTGGTTATCCTATTAACACACCCGATGATGATATTTTCTTTATGCCTGTTGGAGATGGCAAATCGGGTTATTATTCAAAGTATAAAGAGACTGGAGGATACGGGAAAGAGGATATTTATAAGATAACCTTCAAATAAAAATTGCTCTTTCATTAGTTTAAACATATCGAAAAATTACTATATTTGTTTTAATGGTAAAATTCAGAGGAAAAATTATAAGCATTCTCCTGCAACTATTAACTCTGGTTATTTTCCCGGTTGCTTCTTCAGCTCAGTCTTCGAGTGAGATGAAAAAAATATTTGCAAAGGCAGAGTCTTATTATCTTTTTGAAGAATATGAGCTGGCAAATCAGTTATACCTACTTCTCGATACTATTGATAATTTTAATATTAAATATAAAATTGGCAATTGCTATCTGAATATTCCCGGTGAAAAAGAGAAATCAATTCCCTACCTTGAGGAGGCTGTCAAAACTGCCAGTTATGATTCCAAAACCGAATCTTTTAAAGAAAAACGAGCTCCCCTGGATTCCTATTTTTCCCTTTCTAAAGCCTATCTGATTAATAATCAGCTTGAAAAGGCACTCAATACTCTTCAAACTTTCAGTAAGCTTGCCAGGGAAACAAAATCCAAAGGAGGAATGAAGAACTTCGAGTATATTGATCAGCAGATTCAGGCCTGTAAGAATGCAATTCAATATGAAGCGAATCCTGTGGTCTTTAGCAAAAAGAAACTGGGAAGTGATTTCAGCCAGGGCGCAATAAACGATAATCCTGCTGTCAGCTTTGACGGAAACACAATAGTTTACACTGAACGCAGAGGTATTGTGAATGCCATCTTCTATTCAAAGAAGGAAAGAGGAAAATGGCAGACACCAATAGAAATAACGGCTGCTCTCAATGCAGGAGAAGATTGCTCATCATCTTCTCTTAACAGCGATGGCACTGAACTGTTTCTATACAAAACTGATAATTATGACGGGAATATATATTCATCGAACTTTGTAAATGGCGCCTGGACACCTATTAAAAAACTTAACAAGAATATTAATACTAAGTTTTACGAATCGCATGCTTGTATTTCATCCGACGGTAAAAAACTCTACTTTACAAGCAACAGAGACGGGGGACAGGGGAACCTCGATATTTATGTTTCTGAAAAAGATGCTACAGGAGACTGGGGCCCGGCAGTAAATTTGGGAGCTGCTATCAATACACCATTTAATGAGGATACTCCATTTATAACACGGAATGATTCTGTGTTATATTTTAGTTCAGAAGGACATAGTTCTATGGGTGGATTTGATATTTTCAAAAGTCAGAAAATTGGAACGGTCTGGAAAACCCCAACTAACCTGGTATTTCCTATTAATTCAACTGACGATGATAAATTTTATCAGCCGATGAATAACGGACTAAATGCCTATTATTCAATGACTACTGACTACAAAAAGAAAGAAATATTTTACCTGGGATTAGGGAATACAGATGTTAACCAGTTATTCGAAATAAAAGGTAAGTTCAGTCTGAAAGATACTACTGTTTTCTTTGATGAAAATTATTCTGTACATCTTATTAACAAAACCTCAGGCGATACCCTTGACGTAGGTTATCCAAATAAATATACGGGCCTGTATAGTTTTTCAGTAACTCCGGGACAATTCAGAATATTTTATAAAGGTTTCGGATACCTGACCCAAAAAATTGATACTTCAATTTTGCAGGACAATCCAAATCTGGCATTAAATATAGATGTCTCCCTGGAGAGAGATACAACTATAAAGAAGATTCTGCCTCCGGTGGTTTATTCCAAGATCGACCTTGCGCTGATACCTACTATTGCTTCTGTTGATACAAGTATGTTAATAAGAAACCTGAATGTAAGTGACGTCGGAGATATTAATATTAAAGACTCCGATGTTCTCTATTATACAGTTCAGGTTATGGCACTTCATAATCCCGTTGATGTGACCTATTTTAAGTACATTACTGATATGAAAGTAATGTATAATGATATAGATAAATTTTACCGTTATACCACAGGTAGATTTCCAACAAGAGAAGATGCTTACTCATTAAGACTGGAGTTGATAAGGAAAGGATATCCTGAAGAAATCTTTATCAAGAAAGTGTCAAAGTGATGAGAACAGTACTCAGGAAGGCAGTCATACTTTCTCTTCTTCTTTTTTACTTCTTACCCCTGTTTTCACAAGTGCTTTCCAAAAAGGGATTAATCAAAGCCGTTCATGAAGCTGATATATTTTATTATTATGATCAGAATTACGAAAAGGCCTCCGCTCTGTATGAATCTCTGCTTAAAATCTATCCTGAAAACTCCAACTTTTCCGCAAAACTGGGAATATGCTATTTAAATATTGATGGGAAAAAAGCTGATGCTCTTAAACTTTTAATAAAGGCTTCTGCAAATGTTGTAAATAATGACAAAGAGTATCTGGAATATGGTGAAAAAGCTCCTTTAGATACTTACATGTACCTCGCAATCGCTTATCATCAGAATGATAGTCTGCAAAAAGCTATCTCACATTATAATGATGCCAGGAGAAGATTGGCAGGAACTGAAATCTTCAGGAAGGATTATATCGATAAACAGATAAAAGACTGC
>JBEKST010000280.1:0-3735 GCA_049516815.1 Bacteroidales bacterium
AAATCATTAATATTAACAATTACTATTTTCTTACTGCTGGTGTTGGATCATGCAGTTGCCCAGACCTCTCCGCTTTCCACAAAATCGAAAAAAGCAACCTCACTATTCACAGAGGCAATCAATTGTTTCGACCGGAAAGATTTTCCAAAAGCCATGCGGATCCTGGATAAAGCTATACAGGAAGATCCGGCCTTCGTGGAGGCTTTTATCCTGAAAGGGGATATCTTCTCTGAAGAACAATACCCACGCGAGGCTATCGGGCAATATAAAAAGGGTATCGCTGCCAACCCCGACTTTTCACCAACACTCTATTTTATTGTCGCCAATATTGAATTGCTGACAGGCCTTTATGAAGATGCACGCAAGGATTATGAGAAATTCCTCAGTTATCCTGATCAGCCGAAGGAAAAACAAGAAAAAGCCAGTAAGAATATCAAATCCTGCGATTTCGGGATCAATTCCATGGCGCACCCGGTACCATTCAAACCGAAAAATCTTGGTGATAGCATCAATTCTCCGTATGATGATTACATCAACGCTATTACCGCGGATGATCAGCAGTTGTTTCTCACGCGTAAACTTCCCAGGACTCATCATGGTGCCTCTGAATCCACTGAATTTAACGAGGATTTCTTCCGGTCAGTAAAAACCGATAGCCTATGGGGCAAGGCCATCAACCTGGGTCCGCCGATCAATACCGAAGAAAATGAAGGAGCTCTTTGTATCTCTCCGGACGGGAAATATATATTTTTTGCAGCCTGCAACCGGCCGGATGGATTCGGCAGCTGCGACCTCTATTGGTCAAAGAAGACTGGCGATACCTGGTCGGAACCGGAAAACCTGGGTCCTGTTGTGAATTCAAGCGCATGGGATTCACAGCCTTCTTTTTCGTCTGATGGAAAAACGCTCTATTTTGCAAGCAAACGGCAAGGTGGAAAAGGCAGTTCGGATATCTGGAAAACGGAACTCCAGCCGGATGGCTCTTGGAGTGTTCCCGTCAACCTGGGAGATTCAATAAATACAAAGTTTGAAGAAATGGCGCCTTTTATCCATCCGGATAACCGTACCTTGTATTTTGGTTCAAGAGGACATCAGGGAATGGGTGGATTCGACCTGTTTTACTCCAGGATGGATGCCGATGGCAACTGGACAACGCCTGTGGACCTGGGATATCCCATCAATACCTACGCTGATGAGATCAACATTGTAGTGAATGCAAAAGGGGATATGGCTTATATTTCGAGTGATAAGTTAGGAGGCAAAGGTGGCATGGATATCTATTCCTTTCCATTATATAAGGAAGCACAACCGGTAATGGTTACCTATTTTAAAGGCATTGTATTTGACAAGGAAACGAAAAAACGGCTGGAAGCAAAATTTGAACTCGTTGACCTGGCAACAGGGAAGACGGTTTCACGTTCTTCCTCTGATCCTCTGACCGGAGAGTTTCTGCTATCTCTCCCCACTGAGAAGGACTATGGCTTGAATGTCTCCAAACCAGGTTATCTTTTTTATTCCGACCATTTTGCCCTGCGTGGTGAAAGTTCTAAAACGAAACCCTTCATTTACAATGTCCCGCTACAGCCTATCAGAGTGGGAGAAACTGTTATCCTGAAGAACATCTTTTTTGATTTCGATAAGTATGACCTTAAGGCGGAATCCCGGAGTGAACTTGCAAAACTGATTCAGCTTTTAAAAGGCAACCCGGAGATCCACATTGAGATAAGCGGCCATACCGATAACCATGGTTCGGCCGATTACAATATGGTTCTCTCCCGGAATAGGGCCCAGGCAGTTTATAATTACCTCATTCTGAACGGGATTGCGAAGGAACGCCTGAGCTATTCCGGTTTCGGGATGACCCGTCCTATCGATACCAACGATACCGAAACCGGCCGGGCGAATAACCGCAGAACGGAGTTCAGAGTAGTGGCGAAGTAAATGACAAATGATAATGGATAATTAAAAGTCACAAAGTCAAAAAGTCACAGAGTTGATTTTCAACTAAAAACTTTTGCGACCAGGCAAAATTTCACTATTAAATACTCGCCATGTCACCAGTTCACTACCACACTAGTTCTCCAGCTGCCAAGATTTCCCTAAAATTTACTTTCCGAAATTGATCTTAACCCCCACGATAAGGCCTGCATTTGCAAAGGAGTAATTGATACTGGAATATTTATTTGGATCGCTGTCTGAAATGGTTTGGGTCTCATCTAATTTTTTTACATACACCCAGGTTTTATCCTTGGTGTTCATATCAGCGAGTTGATCGACTCCGTTATAAGTGGCTTTGGTGTATTTCCCTTTCTTTGGCGCCCAGCTGATCCCATCAAGATTCACCTCCCCGAAAAAGGATATAAGTTTGCTCAGCGGGAATTCCGCTCCTACTGCAGCTTGCGCCCCGATGGCAATCCCGCCATAATCTTTTGCAATATAACTCCCCGTGTTAGTACCGGTCAATTCACTCGAGTTTGTTGCACTGTTCACAGCTCCGATCATTATGCCAAGGCGTGCATAGGGCTTGATCTTATCCATATTAATCTTCATAATAAATGCGGGAACAAAGGCAAGCATAGAACCTTTAAGTTTTACGGTATTCATTGAACCAGTATAGTTATTAACGGTTTTGTGTGAAAAGCCGAGAAAATAATCCACGCCGAGTTCTATGCCGAAATTTTTTCCGAAATAATACCCGGCGGCACCAACGATAGGTAAACCGTCACCCAGGCCTCCCCGTTTTGCTTCATCAGTGTGCTGGGCTCCATCATTAATATCTACAGTTTGATACTGCAGATGCGGGGCTGTACAGATTGCTGCGCCAAGGCCGGCGCGTACATAAAAGGATTGTGACTGAGCACAGATCGACATCACTGAAAAAATAAGAAAGAACAATGTTTTTGTTTTCATGGGGATAAAATTTGGTTAGACAAAGTATTGTATTTTTAAAATCTTTTTCTTTTCAGGAGGATATCAGATAAAATTTACCCACACTAAAATTTCTATAAAACATTATTGTTAATATGTTAACAAAAGGACAAATGTATGGATAATTATAGTATGATGAAAATAATATTTCCGTTTAATTCCAGAAAATTCAGAATGCTGCATCCAGCATCCAGCATCCAAACCCCAATACCAAATATCCAATACCAATTGAAGAATTTTCTTAATTTTGCCGCATGAAATTCCTGACCTATCTTCTCCTCCGGGCTTTTGTATTCCTATTCAGGATCGCACCCTTCAGGGTACTTTATTTTTTTTCGGACGGGATATATTTCCTGGTTTACTCCCTGTTAAGTTACCGTAAAAAAGTCATACTTACCAATCTCCGGAATTCGTTTCCTGAAAAATCAGAAAAGGAAATCAGCTTGATAACCCGTAAATTTTACCATCATCTCTGTGATATTCTGATTGAAAGCATAAAAGCATTTTCCATGAAGGAAGATGAGGTAATAAAAAGGTATGAATATGAAAATACCGGGTTCCTCGATGAATTGTACCTTCAAGGGAAATCAGTGATCTGTGCAGGAGGCCATTACAACAATTGGGAATGGGCTGGCATTGCATCCGGAAAACAATTGAAGCACCGGCCTGTAGGGTTTTACAAGCCGCTTTCAAATAAAATGGTAGATGCCTTTGTCCGGAAAACAAGAGTAAGGGGAAGGTCTTTGCTGGCCTCTATCACCAATACATCTGCAGTATTCATTCAGGATTATGGAGAACCGGCCATCT
>JBEKST010000281.1:0-3730 GCA_049516815.1 Bacteroidales bacterium
AGGTTCCTTTGATACCGGCATACAGAAACTGACTGCTATTATATTTGATTTTCCTTCCCGGTCCCCGCAGGTTATTAAATATTGCCTCATCGGCCACATAAATTCCAGGTATTCGACATCAATTTTCATTTTATTTTGACTCCTTTCAATCGTTGAAATTAATGCATCTCAAGGGATTAAGCAGGTTTTTATATTAATATTGATCCGGTGTTTTCTAATATCGACTGACTTTCCTGACTGATTTATCCTCCTGTGTGCTACCTTCATCGCGGAATGCAGGGCATTCAAGCATATCATAGCTACCGGCTTCTTAAGTGAGGAAAGGCAAAAAATTAAAAATAAGTTCTTCTTATATATTCTTTATAGCCTGGAAAGATTTTCTGTAATCGGATTTCTTCGAGCTTTCCCCATATAAAAATATTTACTGTAAAAATAATGGTCATTAAACATGCAACTGCGGATTGATTGAACAGGGAACTTCCAACCATCCAAAAGACAAAAGATAGATACATGGGATGTCTCAAAAATCTATAGATCCCATTTGTGATCAGCTCCTCATTAGAGTTCCCGAACTTTTTAATTTTCGCAAAAGATCCAATAAACAAGATTACACCGAGTATAAAAATTCCAGCTCCAAGATGTCTGAATACAGGGCTTAAAGTGATTTTAACTGGATCAGTCAAACACAAATAAAACCAGGATATCCAAAGAACAAACATATCGGTAGCGATTATTATGAATATAATTTTATTCTGGAGTTTTATTTTATTCCTGGTTTTTAATATTTCATAAATTGTCCTGATGGCGTGTGTCACAATACTTAAAATCAGAAAAAAAAGAAAGAGTTTCATATCAACATCGATTTTCTCGTTATTTCACCAAACGCACTGCTAACTTGTTATTAGCTGAATAATTAAATTTAATTTTAGAGAGTGTCCCTTATTTTTTAATAATCAGGCAATTTTTTCCGATTGGTTACTTTCATATTTTTTGGTTTTCTAAAGGAAATTCTTCTGTCGTTTTGTGTCTAATATTTCTTGTATTGAGCTGTCAGTAAATAGTAAAAATATTGATAATTGGTTGAATAATTATTTGCCATTATTGCTGTCCGGAAATAATTTTAAATTATCGATATTCAGATTTTCCAGAATGTACTTATTCCACTTATGTAATGCTTTATCATTTTTTCCAAGTGCCACTTCTTTAAGATAAATCTGGGTTATGTTGTCGGTATTTTCTACAGTTTTGTCATAAATGGAATCAGACTAACTGTGATAAATACAGAAAGAAGAAGCGTTGATAGATAAAGCATAATTTTATTGTTTAATCCTCATTCTTCAAACTGTCTCTCTTTCAGGTACTGAAGAAGTGCCGTCATCATCTCTCTGGTAAAACCATCGAGACGCTTCTGAGCATTTTCTATGCTTTCTGTTTCTGAAAGTGTTGTAACAGGCCGGATAAACAGGTCGTGAGTGTTGTTCCTTCTTAGAGCATGAATGGATAGATGGAATCGGTTGATGTTCTTATCATAAGTCGCTTCATCCTTGGTCTGAAACCAGAAATACAGCAGTTGTCTTACTCCTCCCTTTTCAATAACCATCATGGTTACATCCAAATTATCGAAATACGGCACATTCGCGATTGTTTTTCTTTTCACCTCCTGTTCCACCCATCCTGCCGAGGGTATGCAAACAGTGGGACTATGGAAAAAATTCTCGTTGGAAAGGAAGGCAGAGCTTCTGTAACCCATATAAAGAGATACTGCATCCCCGGACAAGTTACTGTAATAACCGCTGAATGCATCCTCCGCACCGGACTCTTTTATAATAACCGGATCAACGAGTTCATATTTCCCTTGCCAGTTACCGAACTGAAGCGGAAAATTCTGCATGCCACCTTTGATCTTTATGGCTGGAAGGGTTCCGGTGCTCAGACTCAGAACGGCTACACAGGAGAGAATAACGATGGATAGTAAAAAAGCTTTTTTTGTTTTCTTGCCATCTGTATACAAAGTTACGGCAGAGACGGGCATTGACGCAAATGATTCTTTGTTCACTTTTACATTTTGTGGAAAGAATGCCAAAAGACGACCAATTAGGAAAAGTATGATAAAAGCGGTTACAAACAAAATCCATCCTGAAAATGCGTGAAAAAATCCTTCAGAGAATTGACGTCCAAATGAGTTTGCTAAAATTCCAGTGACGCCAATTCTTAAAGCATTGATTAAAACCCCTAAAGGAACGGTTATTAAAACACAGAATATTCGTTTCCAGGCAACCCGCTCAAAGAAATATGCGTATAGAATTCCCAGGGCGAGTAACGGGAAAATATATCTTAATCCGTTGCAGGCATCGACAACCTGAAGTTGAATAACCCCAAGATCAATCACATTGCCGCTTACATGAACGGGTATATCGAAAAGACCTATTAAAGCGCCGCCCAACTTCGATGATATGGCTTTCAAATGCAGCCCGATATATCGTTCGATAATTGGCGGCACCGGAATCATGAAAAAAAGAAAACCCAGGGGCAGTATCAGTTTTCTTACAGACTCCATACCGAAACAAAAACCGGTAAATAAAATAATCAAAATGGGAATGGAAGGCATGGAAATATTACCGCTTGATCCAAGAATTCCATACAGAGAAAACAAAACGAAAAGAACCAATATGGGCAATATGCCCCAGAAGCTCTGTAAAGAGATTTCCCTCAATACTTTTCGTTTCTCCCAAAACAGATAGGCGGAAATAAAAGGAATCAGAAATCCGTAGGAATAATCTTCATTATTCCGCCAGGTATTCACCATGACCTTTAGCGGAACCCAGTAGGCTGTGACGAAAAAAACACTAAGGGTAAAAATCTGTACCCGAAGGTCTTCTCCGAGATATCTCAATTTAATCATGAATTAACCACTTTCAGGCTGCCCAATTTATTTTTGGCGATCCAGAGAAAAGGTACCCATATCTTCTGCCTGATTAAATGACCAACGCTTCCAATCATCCAGCAGTTTCTTGTGCATGATTCAACGCATCGACGCGCCTGATCTGCTTCCGGACTGGTCCAAATTTCAGGGAAAGGCTTTACTTTGATGTTTCCAAAAGGCATATCCATTACGTTGCATGGCCGCACATAGCCATAGGGATCAATATAGAAAGAATCCTTCGCCATAGTACATTTTAATTCACGGGGTATCTCATTCATATGATCTATGATTCCCCTTGTGAAGTAAGCACGAAACCAGTTTTTAGGATGCGGGGATCGCAAGTATGCCCTTATGAGATTCATGACCTCCTTCTCCACAAGCCGTTTATCGTTAATCACATTATCTTCTTTGTGAAAATAATAGGCGTTATGAAGAATTGCCGTTGCCATTTCCACGTCATGCTCACAGGCAAGATCGAAAAGCGGGACAAGCTCTTTAGCGTTTTGATCGGAAATGGTAACAGCAATGCCAAGATCCCTGATTTCAAGCTCCTTCAATCCTTTCAGGGTATTCAATGCTCGTCGATGGGCAAGTTTTACTCCTCGAATCTGGTCATGGGTGTCCCCGATACCATCGAAACTGATCCTGACACCCACGTCAGGATGATTCTTCATAACTTCCAGAATCCTCTTTGTCGAAAATCCGTTTGTGCTGATGACAATGCGCTTGGCTTTCTTCTTCACAACGTCAAGAATATCGTTCAGATCATTCTTCAGAAAAGGATCTCCACCAGTTATATTGAGCCTG
>JBEKST010000282.1:0-5349 GCA_049516815.1 Bacteroidales bacterium
AATACATTGAATTGCTGAAATCAAAACCGGGCAACCTGATGCCGGATGAACAGGTCATTGAATATACATCCTTTAAGCAATTGAAAAAAGCTTTTCAGGTTTTTGAAGAAGATGATCATCAGATGAAATTAGTCTTCTGGTCGGAAAAGGAAGATATCAGTTTGAAAAGGGATTTCTTTCATCTGTTTAAAAGGGTTGACGCTGCGGGAGGTTTGGTGAAAAATGAAAAAGAGGAGATGTTATTTATTTTCCGGCTTGGGAAATGGGATCTTCCCAAAGGCAAACTCACGGAAAATGAAACATTAGAAAAAGCAGCCATCCGTGAAGTAAAGGAAGAAACAGGGCTTCTGGAATTGCGGATCACAGGTTCCCTGCCTTCTACTTTTCACATCTATACGAGAAAAGGAAAACAGATCCTGAAACAGACTTACTGGTTTGAGATGGAAGCGAAAAGCGCACAATCCCTTATTCCCCAAACGGAGGAAGATATCAGCGAAGTCAGGTGGGTTGGAAAAGAAGACCTGAAGGCCGTACTTTCTAATACCTATGGGTCGATCAGGGAGCTCGTGAGCTCGTGAGCTGGTGAGTTGATGAGTTGGCGAGTTTTTTTATTATTCATTGCTCATCAGTTCATCTGCCTGGAACCGGAACCCCAGCCGTTTGCCTGTGCGGAACTGAAGATTTGCGAGTGCGGTCTGCATTTCCTGTACCGTTACCTCTTTCATATTGTCGTAAGGAGGGGTCAAAAGGTCGAAATTCAATGTGTACTGTATGGAGGATTGAACAATGGAAATGATGGCAGCAGTGTCGAGTTTTGAAGTCTGGAAATTATTATAAAGAAGCCCGATCTCTCTTTTCCCTTCTATAAAATAATGTAATTCGCGGTTGATGAAAATGCGACCAATCATATACCCGATATCGCTGGTACGGTTGTATTTGAAAGAATCGGCAAGAAAATTAAAGATATGGATGATCCCGCAATACGACCTTTTTTTGTCTTCTTTGATATAAGAGGTTTTCATGACTTCATGATCTCTTGAAAATTCAAAAACATTGGTATGCATCAGAAAAATCAGAATATCACTTCCGAATTTCAATTCAAATTCAAAGGTTCCATGATCTTTGTATTCAAAAGGTATCGGCCATTGAGTTTGTTTTATCTTTTTATGGTAATCCCCGGTCAAGCGGATAGTTTCTTTTTTAAATTCGTTAAAAACGTTCAGGGTTGTAGCATAAACTTCCTGTTTAAGTCCGGCTTTTGCGACAACTGCTTCGAAAAGATCTTTGTTCGAGGTGGACATGATGATTCGTTTCAACAAAGATAAAAATTAGGAATGAGGTTAATTCATTTTTTGAGGTGCTGGAATAAAAGATTCTTTTGCCGCAAAGAAAAAAAATCCATTTTATTGTATCACCTTTTCATAATAAAGCCGATTAAGGGTTAAAGAAAACTTTCCCGTAAAACAAGATTAAATCAAGATGAAGGAGCCACGAAGTGGCGAAATATCAATAACCATGGGTGAAGCCCAAGGGGGGAAAACAGCATAAAAACACAGCCCCGAAGGGGTTGAATAATGGTTGAGTATGTCCAGTTACCGACGGATTTTATATCATTTGGTTTTTCGTACAAAAGATAGTCAAAAAACGCTCATTCAGGCACATTCCAGAGAACTTTATGCCTATTTGATGGGGTTTATAAGAAATAAAAACTGCTTTCTTTACCGGATTAATGGTATGGAAGACCACCTGCATATTTTGTGTGATTTGCACCCAACAATTGCTTTAGCTGATTATATGAGAGACCTTAAAACATCATCATCGATCTGGCTAAAACAATCAGGAAAATTTTCTGACTTTAATGGATGGGCAGATGGATATGCGGCACTGAACTGCTATTATCGCAATCATTATCACTACCATGAGCGATGCCCATGGTTATTCAGATAAAGCTCTTTCAGAGCTTTAGGTCTGGTGTTATTCATAAATCAGAATAAAATTGTTCATATAAAAAATCTATCCAGCACCTCAAAAAAAGATATAGCCAGGAATGATAAATATTTTTAAAAGTGAAACTAAAAGACTAATTTTGTCGCCCGAATTAGACCGATAAGGAACAAGTTTGCAAAATCTTAGCTAATGTTCCTATTGGCATTACTGCATCTAAAAAAACGCTTTGCATTTTTATTAAGATACAGTATAAAAACAATTTGGCCCGTTCGTCTAGGGGCTAGGACGTCAGGTTTTCATCCTGGTAACAGCGGTTCGATTCCGCTACGGGCTACCACCAACCAGCTGGAAAGCTGGTTTTTTTTGCTTCCTCGCAACGCATTCATCCCTTCGCATTATTCTTGTGTCTCAGCACTAAAAACCCAACCTGACGCCAGAGCTGATGTAATGGGACTTGAAGGATGGGGAAGACAAATATATTTACGATTGGATGATTTACGATTTTCGAATGAATTTTTGATTTATGATTTAAGATTTTTCAATATCTTACTCGTCAATCGTCAATCTCACAATTCAATCGTAACTCCAAAATCGTTCAATCGTAAATTATATCGTGTTTCCAGCACCTCAAAAAAGATATAACCCGATAACCCGAATACCAAATCACAATTTTTATATTATCCTTGCATTTGGTTATTTTATGCCAGGTGGCGTAACGCCATTTAGCATAATGCTGTAAAGTATAATTATAAGCATATGATAGACAATCCATTCAGTTATGGAAAGACGGTAGACGAGCCATATTTTTATGGTCGAAAAAAGGAGCTGGAGGAGATAAAATTATCCATGCGCAATGCAACGAATCTTATTATATATCCACCGCGGCGCATCGGGAAGTCCTCCCTGGTGATTAAAGCTTTGAAAGATCTTGAGACCGAAAGTCATCCAACCGTTTATATCGACTTCTTTAAAGTGTCATCCAGGGAAAAGTTAATTGAACTTTACGCCAGAGAGGTAGTTCGTCCGCTGAAAAACTGGACAAAGGGCTTACAATGGATACAGGGATTGATCCGCGGAATTCAGCCTGCCATGGGGCTTGACCAGGCGGGATTGCCGGAGTTGCGACTTTCCATTGATCCGATGCAGACGACAAAGGCATTTGAAGATATCATCAACATCCCCGCCAAATCAAAACATGAGAAATGCTGGATCGTGGTTTTTGACGAATTCCAGGAGATTGAAAAATTAAACGGGGAGTCATTTGACCGCCTTCCAGGTAAAGTTGTTAACCTCCGTTGCAATGCATGGCTTTGGCAGCTATGAATCGGAGTTCTTACAAAAATATCGACTCTATCCGACCTCCAGCATTCAGAAAGCCTTTAAACGAATGACCGACCTCGATATCCTCGAAAAGCAGACCAATCAATTTTACATCTCTGATCCCTTTTTTGAACTCTGGATAAAAAGACAGGCGTGACAGGCGGACAAGCGGACAGGCGGACAGGCGGACAAGCGAACAGGCGGACAAGCGGACAAGCGGACAAGCGAACAAGCGGACAGACGGACAGGCGGACAAGCGGACAGGCGGACAAGCGGACAAGCGGACAGGCGGACAGGCGAACAAGCGGACAAGCGGACATGATGAAGTGATAAGGTGATGAATTTCTCTATCTTTGTCAAATGAAACGTGCAGTCTTCTTCATTCTCGCAGCCTTTCTACCTGTTTTCCTTTCTGCTCAGATCGTATACCATCAGTATTACTTCGGTGATCAGGCCTTATCCCAGGGAGATGATAGCCCGGAAGCTACAGGAAGCCTCATCCCCCGAAAACCGCGCAAAGCTTGACAAGAGGCAGCAAAAGGAACTGGATTTTTATCTCAGGGATTTTAAACTCGAACTAAACCCGGACCTGAACTATATCAACAAAAACAGCTTTTTCAAAAACAAACAATATTTCCGCATTCCGTTCAACCCTCTGGAATTTGTTTACAAGGATAGCATCTTTACCTTCGTCGTCAGGCCAATTTTAGGGATATCATACATCAGGAATGAAAACGGTTCAGCTTATCATCGCTGGAACGGGGCAGAGATCTTCGGTTATGTAGGCAAACACTTCGGGTATTATGCCAGCCTGCGCGACAACCATGAAAATCACCTGCTTACCGATCTGCTGATGCTGAACCAGGAAGAAGGCGCGGTTTGGAAGCCATATCCCGGAGGAGCAGGCGATTACAGCGAGATGAGGGGAGGGCTTACCTGGAAATGGAAATGGGGTGACCTGGCATTTGTCAAGGATCATTTCCAGTGGGGGGATAACTACCATGGATCTAATATCGTGAGCGGTCGCACACCATCCATTCCTTATCTGCAATATCATATGAATCCCCTGCACTGGCTGGAATTCACCTGGTTGCAGGCATGGTTGGTAAGCGAAGTCCCCGATACCACCAAGACTTATACCCTTTCCACCGGGGCAAAGCGCATCACCTACTTCAACAAATATTACGCCTCGGGGATGTTCACCTTCAAGCCCTTCGCCAGATTAGATCTTTCGGTAGGGAATTCCGTGGTGTATTGCGCGGCATACATGAACCCGGCGTATCTGAGTCCTTTTCTTTTTTATTTTAACTACGGATATGCGGAAGGTTCCGGCAAATCGGGATTCTATGGCAAGGAGGTGCAGACCTTCATCAACATCAGCTCCGGGAATATCAAGCATTTACATCTATATGGAAATGTGTTCGTGAACCAAGCCAATACAGATGGCATCAGTTACAAAGCGGGTTTCAGGCTGAGTGACCTACCAGTGAAAAATCTATCCCTTACATCCGAATATACCCGGAACAATGGAAAGGCCTATGATTCGGCACTTCCCACTACTTCATACGCATCGAACCAATACGGGCTTGGCAGCTACCTGAAAGAAAATTCAATGGAGATCTATGCTGCCTTATGCTGGAAACCGATCCGCGGACTGCGTTTCGACGCTTTCTGGCTGATGGCAAAGCACGGAGAAGGAACCACCCTGAGCAGCCTCGATTACAAAGACCAGGAAATCGCTCTTTCGGCCCGTTACGAGATCATCAATAATACTTATTTGTTTATCGAATACCAACGCCGGCAGGTGGAAGGAGATGTACGTTACATTCCGGCGGTATATATTGGCAATACGAATAGCGTCGTGACGGGGATTAATATAGGATTCTGAAAAAAGTGAGGAAGTGTTAAGTGTTAAGTGTTAAGTTTTAAGTAAGACAAAAACCCCGTAGGGGTGACATTATTATAGCAAGGGAATATAAAATACCAATTAAAACCCCGTAGGGGTGACATTATTCTAGCAAGGGAATATAAAATACCAATTAAAACCCCGTAGGGGTGACATTATTATAGCAAGAGAATATA
>JBEKST010000283.1:0-3680 GCA_049516815.1 Bacteroidales bacterium
ATTACAATTACTGATGCTCCGGGAAAACCTTTGTTGATTGTGCGCTCAAACAATTTATTAACCTGTCCGGATTTACTTATGGAGTCAGTCTCCTGCGCCATTGCCTGAAATCCGCTTATAAACAGGCAGGAACAAAATATGGTATAAACTATTCTTTTGCCTGATCTGTCATTTTTCATTGCTGTTTTCGAGTTAAAGTTTACGTGATTTTAAAATAGATTTTGTCATCAAAACAGATATTACAAACAAAGTGTTATTAAATTGAAAATTAATGGAATAGAGAGCATTATTTAGAAAACAATTCAATAGTTTCGTCCTGAATCAATACCCAAATTGAGTAGACGCCTTTTATCGTTCCAATCGGTATATTCACACACCCAAGTGTAGCAATAACGATTACCAGGTATCTTGCCCAGGGTTTATAGACAAGAAGACCGATGCCACCAACCAGCCCCAGAGTTGACAGAGTCCCGATAAGAATAGGAAGACTGACAGATAAAAACCTGAGAACTATTTGTGCGACATCATCATTTTCTGTAAATGCTCTGGCAAACGAGAGAGCAACGAAAATTGCTACAGCTCCCATTAAACCAATGACGGCAAAGCCTATTTGAATAGATCCGACCAGGGTTACATGTTTTTTCATTTTTGAATTTTCCATGACAATTAAGATTTTATGCGATTAGTTATATTTTCATTCTTTAATTAATGACTTGCATTTTGGAAGTTGCTGCGCATCCTATGATGTTATTTTGTGAATGACTAACGATATTTTATTTCTTAGTGTAACTTCGTGCCTGTCTTTTCTGATATAATTATTCCAGATTAAAATTGATGCCAGGAATATAATAATGGTGGCAATTGAGACTCTGATAAGATATGGAACAATACTGATTATGTGTCTGAGTCTATAATTTAATTTAAACAAGAATTTTTCCAGATGACTATCAGGTGGACGATAAATCCCAAATTTATCTTTGTTTTCACGAATGAATATTTCAATATTATCTTCGTTAAGCCTGGCCATGACTGGTTTTTTAATAAAGACGGTCTATGTTCAATAGTGATGCGTGTAATATATTTCACCGGTCCCGGATCAAGACAGTACTGAACAAAAAGGATGAGCAAATGCTGTATGTTAAAATTTTGTATCTTTATGAAGACCGGATTATTATGGAACCACGATTTCACGTGACTCTTCGGTATGGTTTCGCCAGAGCTTGTTCCGGTAAGCATCCAGATCCACTTGGATTGTATACGTGCCTGGATCCAATCTACCGAGTGGAACATCCTTAGTCCCGGGCGCATCCAGCTGATCGATAACTTTGCCGTCGATTAAAACAGCACAATAGAAAAATTCCGGCATCTTTTTCAGCTGAGTCGTTACCCGAATAGTTCTCTCTTGGTCATCGGTGGGAGGGAGCTCTTCAATGGTGATCTTTGGGGTCAATTGAGATATTCCCCGGTGGTAGGCAATACCTATCAATCCGAAAAGCACAATGATGAAAGGAGTATAATATACAAAAATATTTGGAATGCTCTTCCACACATCCTGAAAATTTGGAACTCCGTCATTATCAATATCTTTTGCCCAAACAGAAGCATTAGCTGCCATGTCAAAAGCATCAACACACCTGTTTGATGCGAGGAGATTTCGAGCATCCTGCAGAAGTCCTCGCGCCGTACCGGGGTTGAACATTGCATTGTCGTTGATATCCTTCTCAGCCTGATTGATTGCGTCAGGAGCCGCGCATTCGAGAGTCACCGCCAGGCTGGTCCCTTCGTAGGGAACGATAATGGTAGTAGTGAGATTCCGGTAACCAGCAGGAGAGGAGAACAGGACACGGTGGGTTCCCTGGAAGAATTCACCGTGATAAGGAGTCTTTCCTATATTCAGGCCATCAATAATTATCTCAACATCCGAAGGGTTCGAAGTGAGAGATATGGTCCCGTTCTTCAGAACCAATATTGCATTAATATCATAGGTCTTCGCTGCGACCACATCAATGGTGGTTGACCAATCATGATATCCGTATTTGATAAAGGAAAGCGTATGTCTCCCTGGTTCAATCTTAGGAATTTTTAGGTTCGAGACACCCAACGAGATCTGATCCAGGTAAACATCTGCCCCTGGGGGTGTTGAATTCGCATTGATAGTTCCTGTTGTGGGGATTTCTTCCAGATTGCATTGGACAGGAACCGTCACCATCTCCTCAACCGCGACCGGAAGCACGCAATCATAGTAGTTAGGCAATCTCAATGTCACAGAATGGGGCCCCTCAAGAATATCTGTTACTATCATGTTTGTTTTGCCCTTCACAGTCGTTTCATCAAGAATGATGGTTGCACCCGGGGGGTCGGATTCTACCTTGATATTCCCCAACCTGGGGACCAGATCACAGTGGGCTGCGGCGATTTCGCCCTGGTCTATGCTGATAATCTTAACACAGCCATTGTAATGTTCCATTCGCCATTCTACATAGTGTATCCCGACGCCGACGTTCTCAAGAATGATGTTCCGCGTTGCGTTTCCTATGAACTTGTCATCCAGGTAGATGCCTGCACCAAGCGGATAGGATGAAATAATGAGGGTACCGGTATCTGCGGCCATCGCGTGCTGAAGAAGAGGGGCGAGAAAGAGAAGGAGCAAGATCATTCGAGAGAGATTTTTCCTGAAATTCGGGCAGAAGAAGGGTTCTTTCATGTGAAAAATTCACCTTATTTGCTGACAATTTTCACAACTGAATAAAATCGAATAAAATCAGGAAAATACCCCATAAATTCCTCCGGAGGTAATTGGCAGCGTGAAATCCGGTTGATTAATTATGGGAATAATTTCTTCCCATTCCTTCGATGATGCATTATAATGACCCATGAAACCCGTGCTGATTGTGAGCTCAGGGGTATAAATTGTGAGCGTACCTTGTATTTGTGCACTATCGGGTTCTATTTTTAGTATTTTGGATATATTCAGAGAATATTCCTGATTGTTAGAGGTATAATTTCTCGGAAGATCTTGCGGAAGTGCAGTAGAGTTCAGGGTATCAAACTTTGTAATGTTTTCCTTGCCCATCGTTAGATTCAAAATTGCAAGTGTTCCCCCATTTTCGGATATGGTACGCTCCGAAGGTGCTTCACCAGGTGCCATCCCTCCTAGAACTGACATCATCGCGACGAACGCGACAGCGATGATGAGGACAAGAATCCCGATTACAAGGTATGTCTTCCGTGGACCCCTCCTTGTCAAGGGTTTTTCTTCTGGAGGGAACTTTCCACTGACGGGTATCTGCCTGATCTCGGGTTTTATCCCTGCCAATAAGCCGGCTGTCTGGTCTGCTCGTGCGTGGAGGCCATTGATCGTTTCCATGAGGACGTCGTATATTGCAGTTTTGAGGGGATCCCTGGCTGCCAGCAGGGATGGGCGGATAAGCTGAATGAATCTCTCGAAGTTGTTCCACGGTTCTTTTGAAATGGCCGCTTTGAACTCCTGGATGTTGAAGGCAGGACTCGAGATATACCGATTCCAGTAACTTATATTCCCGGTTATGAGAACAGCATCGATTGCCTCTTTCGCAGAGAGAGAAATCTGGAGACCCAGGGGAGAGGCGATTTTTTCCCATTCCATCTTCTCTATCCCCGGAAGGCCCTTCCAGGATTCTTGAGTAATACCTGTTGCCAGG
>JBEKST010000284.1:0-3620 GCA_049516815.1 Bacteroidales bacterium
ATACATCCATCTTACCTGGTAGGAAAAGAAAAATTTCAGGTTTTCCAGGAATGTGGGTTTATAGATGGTTTGCGGATTACCATCCGATCCTGTAACCGAAATGGGCACCCCGGGTCCTCCATATTCTTTGTAAAATTCAGCAGCGCCCTTCCGGCTGGTGCTCCACATCCTCGGGAAAAGAGTGGTAAATCTGGAATCGTAAACATAAATGGTCCCCTTCCGGTCATCAATAACGATGTATTTTCCGCTTTTATCATCTCTTTTATACACCGGTGTTCCATCCTCCACATCGACTACCGGGGCTGTATAGTAAGCTCCATAAAGGAAGGGCCAGGTTCCGTATTGCTCCCTGTTGAGGAACGAAACCAGGCTGATGGCGTCCTTCGGGGCATCCTCGTTTATTGGGGTGCCGGCATTCGCGCGGATTACAAGCCCGATAAAAGTGGAATAGCCGATCAGGATAAACACAAGGGAGAGAAGGATAGCATTCAGAACAGGTTTACCATTCCTTCGGGTATAAATTAGTCCCCAGGTGATCAACCCGAACAGTAACACGAAATAAATGATAGTTCCGGAATTGAAAGGCAAACCAAAAGAGTTAACGAAAAACAACTCAAAGCTCCCGGCTAATTTTGGGATCCAAGGGATCAGGAAGTACATAATAAAAGCAGTGATCACAAAGGAAATCAACAATGCAAGGACAATTCCCCATCGGGTGGTTTTAAATTTCCGGAAATAAAATACCAGCGTAAGAGCAGGAATGGTTAAAAGGTTGAGCAGGTGAACTCCGATCGAAAGCCCGATCATAAAAGCAATGAAGATCAGCCAGCGATAGTTGTGTTTTTCATCTGCCACTTCATCCCATTTCAGTATGGCCCAGAAAACAATCGCGGTACACAGGTATGACATCCCGAAAACGTTAGCTTCCACTGCCGAAAACCAGAAAGAATCCGAAAAAGTGAATGCCATTGAGCCCACAAATCCTGCAGCAAAGATGGTCCACATTCTGGTTTTGGTCATCTCTCCGTCTTTTACGATAATCTTCCTGGCAAGCATAGTGATTGTCCAGAAGAGAAAGAGAATGGTGAAACTGCTGGAGAGGCTGAGCATGGCATTGATCAATACTGCCACTTTTGCTGTATTTCCAAAGGCAAACAAGGCAAAAATGCGTCCGATCAGCTGGAATGTCGGTGCTCCCGGCGGATGCCCGATCTGGAGTTTATATGCTGTAGCGATATGTTCGCCCGGGTCCCACCAGCTTACGGTGGGCTCGATGGTTAGAAAATAGACTACGGTGGCAATGGCAAAGACGATCCAACCGATGTAGTTGTTTAATTTTTTGTACTGATTCATGTATGATTATTTATGCTGAGATTTCAACAAAACTTCGCAAAATTAAATCTTCTTTTTTAACAGTAAGTATATTATGGTGTTTTTATTTGAGGTTATACGTTAAATAAAATGTTAGGAATGCAGAATTCAGAATAGTGAACAGTGAATGTGGTTGAAACCATAATTTAGAAAATCAATCTACCTGGAGGATCAGCCCTTTGAGGTATTCGCCTTCCGGATGGTAGATGCTAACGGGATGATCGGGACCCTGCGAAAGATGGTGAAGGATGTGGATTTTACGACCGGTTTCAAGGGCTGCTGCCTGAATTGCCGAGCGAAACATTTCGCGGCTGATGGCCTGTGAACAGGAATAGGTCATCAGGATACCTCCCGGATTCACTTTTTTTATTGCCTCTGAATTGATATGGATATAGGCCTGGAGCGCATTATGTGTGATGTTGTGGTGCTTTGCAAATGCAGGCGGATCAAGGATGATCATATCATAGGTAGCGGTTGACTGGACAAGGAATTGCTTGACATCAGCAACCGAAAATTCATGTCGCGCGTATTCGATCTCGTTCAACGTCAGGTTTTCTTTTGTCCACTCAATAGCTTGTTTAGAGCTGTCTACAGAATGTACCAGAGTGGCACCGCCTTTGAGGGTGTATACAGAAAATGCCCCAGAATAACAAAATGCATTTAACACTTTTCTATCCTTCGCATAAAACTGGGCAAATATACGGTTACACCGTTGGTCAAGAAAAAATCCCGTTTTCTGACCTCTTTCCCAGTCAACAAAGAAGATATATCCGGTTTCGGTGATTAACCCCTTCTGCGGGAGGCCGAAGAGGTAACCATCTTTAACCTGGTTGATCCTTACCCTTTCACTTTCCGCCCTTGATGGTAGAGCGGAAAGCAGGGTTGTTTCGGCACTCTTATCATAAACTGCCTTCAACCTTTCGCCGTAAATTTCTTTCAGGATATTGACAAGGTCGGGTTTGATCAGGTGCATGCCCAGACTATGGGTCTGAATTACAGCTACCCCGTTATACCAATCAATAATAAGACCCGGAAGTTCATCGCCCTCCGTAAAGACGAGGCGGTAGGCCGTTGTTGAGGATGAAGAGGTCAGTCCGAGGGTAGTTCTTAAGCGGTAGGCTCTTGCAATCTTTTCTTTCCAGAAGGAATAATCGATTTCCTGTTGCTGAAAAGTAAACAACTTAACCGCAATGGATCCATCCTGGAAATGCCCGGTGGCAAGATAATCATGGGATATGGAATAAACCTCCACAGTATCTCCCGGAAAGCAGGAGCCGATCGTTCTTTCTATGGCTCCGGAAAAAAGCCATGGATGAAAACGTTTCAGGGAGGCTTCTTTGCCCTTTTTAAGTATTACCCTTGGGTATTTTGTCATTTCTTTTCAATCTAAACAATCCTGATCTATTCATCATCAGGAAACGGAATTCGGGTGATTTCCGTATAGTAAAGTAAAAGATTTTTCTTTTTTGATGAACAAAACCTTGATTTTCTTTGTATTTTTGCCACTTATTAAAACTAAATTAAAATTTGCACAAGATGAAAAAGTATTTGATTCTTTTATTAATCCCTGTCCTCTTTGCTTGCGGCAGGGCTGCCAAAAAAGAAGCAGAAGCAATGAAGGCAAAAAACGACAGCCTTATGGCTCAGACTATGCAGAAGGATGAGGCCATCAACGAATTCATTGCTACTGTAAATGATATCCAGGGAACTCTGGATACAATAAAAATGAAGGAAAACATTATCAACCTCAGCACCAATAAAACCGGCGAATTGAAACTCTCCGCCAAAGACCAGATCAAAAGCGATATTACATCGATTTACATGCTGATGGGAAAAAACAAGAAGGAACTCGCTGACCTTACCCGGAAGCTGAAATCCAGCAATATGAAGGTAACAGAACTCCAGAAACTTGTTGACCGCCTGCAGAAAGACGTTGGCGATAGGAATGTAGAGATCGAAGCCCTTCGTGATAAGCTTGCCAAACTGAATATCGTCATTGAAACAGCTAACCTTCGTCTTGATACACTTTCAAACGTGGTGAAGGCACAATCGGGCAAACTTACCGAACAGCAAAAGACACTTGCCCAACAGGAAACTACTTTGAATACAGCCTATTACATTGTTGGCACGGAAAAAGATCTTAAAAAGAATGGGGTCATTGGTAAAGGCGACAAACTGCTATCCGATTTCAACAAGGCTCTTTTCACCAAAGTTGATATTCGTAAGCTTACGGAAGTTTCCATCCTCAG
>JBEKST010000285.1:0-3612 GCA_049516815.1 Bacteroidales bacterium
ATCATAGCCATAAAAGGGCTGGGCGGATATCACCTGGCCTGTGATGCGACGAATGAAAAAGCCGTGACAAGGCTGAGGTTACTAAAGAACAGAGAAGGGAAACCACTGGCAGTTATGTTCCGGGACCTTGCAACGCTCCGGCAGTATGCTGATATCAGTGAAGCAGAAGAACGAAGCCTTATTTCATGGAAAAGACCTGTTGTATTGCTGTTGGCTAATCGTCAGAAGTTTCTTGCTCCCGGCGTCAGCGTGGGATTGAATACCATCGGAGCAATGTTGCCTTACCTCCCTTTTCATCATCTTCTTTTTCAGGAATTGAAACTCCCGGCGATCGTGCTTACCAGCGGTAATATTTCCGACGAACCGATCCTCATCGATGACCGGAAAGCAATTGATGCGTTTCTTCTGAAAACCGAAGGCGTGCTGGCATACAACCGTGAGATTGAGAACCGGACCGATGATTCTGTAGTCCGTGTTATCCATGATGTTGAAAGGGTTTTCCGGAGATCACGGGGATTTGTACCGACTCCTGTGATATTGAAACAGGATACCGCTGGAATTCTTGCAACCGGCGCTGAGCTGGTGAATACTTTCTGCATCGGAAAAGGCAACCAGGCAATCCTGAGCCAATATATCGGTGACCTGCAGAACGCAGAAACAATTTCGTTCTATGAAGAGACACTGAATAAATTTCAGAAATTATTCAGGATGACACCTGAGAACATTGCTGCTGACCTTCACCCGGATTATTTTACCAGCAGGTTCGCGGAAAGCAGAACAGATTACCTGAAACTTGTCAGGGTGCAGCATCATCATGCGCATATTGCATCCTGTATGGCAGAAAACGGACTGGATGAATCTGTCCTGGGCGTGGCAATGGATGGAACCGGTTACGGAACCGACGGAAATACCTGGGGTGCAGAATTTCTCTATTGTGACCTGTCGGATTTTACCCGGGATACTCATTTTGAATATGTTCCATTGCCCGGTGGGGACAGGGGAATTGAAGAACCCTGGAGAATGGCGGTCTCTTATCTTTATAAAATTTTCGGGGAAGACATGGTTCATCTTGAGATCCCCTTCCTGGAAAAAATTGAGCAGGAAAAAATTGATTTTATCCTGAAGATGATCCGCTCGGGGATTAATTGCCCCCTGGTCTCCAGCGCCGGCAGGCTGTTTGATGCCGTATCAGCGATGCTGGATCTTTGTCTTTATTCCACCTTTTCTTCAGAAGCCCCGATGAGGCTTGAATCTATCATTGAGCCGGGTTGTTCAGAAAATTATCCATTTATCTTTCGGGAGACGGTGAATTTTGAACTGACGTTTCGCGGTATAGAGGAAGATATCAAACAACATATCAATCCCGGTATTATCTCGGCGAAATTCCATAATACTATGATCTCAGTTATAGTTAAGGTGATTGATGAGATGAAAATTCACCATTCCTGCAACAAGGTTGTTTTATCGGGAGGAACGTTCCAGAACAGATACCTGCTGGAAGGGACAGAAAAAATGTTGACAGGAGAAGGGTTTGAGGTTTATTCGCATCATCTTGTTCCGACCAATGACGGAGGGATTTCCTTAGGTCAATTGGCTGTGGCGGCAAAGCGAAGGCAAATGGCGAAATGGCGTAATTATTAATTCTACCGCATGTCAATCACTTCGACCCCTGGGAATTTTGATTTGTCGAACGTGAAATCTGCTGCTGTGACCGGCAGGTCGGTTTGATATTTTGTGATCTTGTAAGTGAAGATATTCCCGTTTTTGTCGTATAGAATAAAGCTTTTAACCTGCTTTTTTATCTTATCTACAACCAGAATGGCTTTTGTGAAATTCTTGATGATATTAGGGATCAATTCAACCGTTGCTTCATTCGGATCCTTGGCCGAGCGATCTTTCAGGATCTTTGATCTATAGTTGGCATTGTATGAACTCAATAATTTTGAAGGGGTCAGGGCTTCGTCTTTATTGTCAAGATCATTGATCTGAACCTCATTGGATTCCTTAAGATAGGTCCAGATAAGTTTTCCATCACATATCACTTCCTGGCCTGCTGCCTTAAGACGGTATTTATCGCCCGAAAGGGTGAGGGTACCGGTCTTCACTTCGTTGATCTTCGCTTGTTTGTTTTCCATGGTATAGGAAAAATCGGCACAGATCGATTTATAGGATTTAGTCTTTGCACTTACTTCATCCAGTAATGCAATCGCCTTCGTGTCTTTGGTCTGGCTAAAGACCGGCAAAACCAGAATCATCATTATTCCCAAAAATAGGCTTTTCATAAAAAGGATATTATAATTTGATATTCGTGTTTTCCTTCTGATTTCTTTCACCACATTAGGCACAATAGGTCGCATTAGTTTATTTCTATTGTTTTATTCTATTGTGTTCTAATGTAACTATTGTGGTGAAAAAAATGATTTTATTATAATTCACCTAAGTCTCTAAGATGAATCTCCAGCTGTGTAAGGTCCTTGTACCGAACATCGCGGGCTTTGCTTCCTTCAAACGGTCCTACGATCCCTGCGGATTCCAGCTGGTCGATGATCCTGCCTGCACGGTTATAGCCCAGTTTAAGTTTCCTCTGAATAAGGGAAGTGGAACCCTGCTGGTTCTGAACAATAAGACGAGCCGCTTCAGCAAACAATTCATCCCTTGAATCCGGATCGATTTCCTTGCTGCCTTCAGGTTCATCTTCATTGAATTCGGGAAGATGGAAGGCATCCGGATAGCCTCTCTGGCTTCCGATGTACTCGGTGAGAGTCTCAATTTCAGGTGTGTCGACAAAAGCGCACTGGAGGCGGATCAGGTCGCTTCCGGTGGATAGGAGCATATCTCCGCGGCCAACCAGTTGATCGGCGCCACCGGTATCAAGAATCGTCCGGGAGTCGATCTTGGAAATGACCCGGAAAGCAATTCGTGCCGGGAAATTCGCCTTGATCGTACCGGTGATAATATTTACGGATGGCCGCTGGGTAGCTATCACCAGGTGAATCCCGACTGCCCTGGCCAATTGGGCAAGCCTTGTGAGTGGCGTTTCGATCTCCCTTCCTGATGTCATGATCAGGTCAGCGAATTCATCCACAACCAGAATAAAGTAAGGGAGAAAGCGATGATCGTGTTCCGGATTAAGCTTCCGGGCTATGAATTTTTCGTTGTATTCTTTGATATTCCTGACCTGCGCACTCTGCAGGAGGTCATACCGGTTATCCATTTCGATATTCAGAGAGTTAAGCGTACGGATGACTTTCCTGGTATCGGTGATAATGGCTTCTTCCGAATCAGGGAGCTTGGCGAGGAAATGCCGTTCGATCTTGGAAAAAAGCGATAGTTCCACTTTCTTTGGGTCCACCATCACGAACTTGATCTGTGACGGGTGTTTTTTATAAAGAAGTGAAGTGATGATCGTATTCAATCCCACAGATTTTCCCTGCCCGGTGGCGCCTGCCATCAGGATATGTGGCATCCTGGCCAGGTCAACCATGTAAGTTTCGTTGGAAATGGTTTTACCCAGAACCACCGGTAATTCGTAAGTCGTATTCCTGAATTTTTCGGAAGCGAGCAATGACTTCATCGAGACAATCTCCGGATTTTTATTGGGAACTTCGATCC
>JBEKST010000286.1:0-3582 GCA_049516815.1 Bacteroidales bacterium
TATTTACTATCCTCAAGTGCTGCGTACCATCTGGTTATTAGACCAGAAACAATTTGGTCATCACCAGTTATCAAGAGAAAAGGCATACAGGTCTTTGGACGAGAAATTAAGAACAAATATGATCCAGGAACTTACTGCCCCTGAAGCTACGGAAGAAGATGCGCAGAATGATACTTTCTTAAAGCGAAGCTTGCGTCTTGCCCAAGAAGAAAACCTCCCATGTATCGATTCATATGTTAAAGAAGAGGAATTGAAAGAATATTCTGAAATAACAATTTATCGTCTGGCGCAAGTCATCGAGTGGCTTTATACCAAAGGAAGATTGAGTGCAAAAGAATACAATGACCTCAAAAAAATTTCCGGTAGTGAACCTGTGTTGAAAGAAGACGCGTTTCTTAGAGAGTTTGATAATACAACAAGGGTTATTGTCAATGAAGTAACCTTGGAAGTCATGGAAACGCACGGGTTGATAGAAAAATTAATTAACAGGGGTATAAAAATTGTTTTGGAAAAGGCAACGGCGAATTTTGTGCGGAGAGCTGTGCTTGAACTTGATTTCGGTAAAAAAGTCGAGGAACTGCATGCAGCCCTTGCCGAAACAATTAAAAGGGCCAACAGATTCAGAGAAGGACGTCCATCAATAGATGTCAAGCATAAGATCAAATTCCGAAAGCCTTATGATGAAGCGTCGATAGCTTCTCTCATTTTGGCAGAAGAGAAAGATTTGTGCTTGTTGACAGATGACCGATGGACCCAAATGGTACGTACTCGCAAATTATCCAATAGACAATTCGGAACGGATGCCCTTCTCACAGATTTATACGAGAAGGATATTATTTCACTCGAAAAGTACGCTGAATGTTTTTTGGACCTTTGCAAATGGCGATATCGTTTTCTTATTCCTGATGTGCGCGTCTTGGTTTATTTTGCAAACAGCTATAAAGACAATCCTCCTGGAGAGCCACTGACTACGATTGCTGACTATGGCAGGAAAACCATGCAAGACCTCGGTCTATTCATGGGACCAGAGGCAACGGATCCACCCATACCCCTTGGTATAAAGATGCAAATCATGTGGACAAACAAATGGATCGAATTTTTAGCAGCTATCTGGCAGGAGGAAGATTTTTCGGTTGAAAAAAAGGAGAGGCTTACGCGATGGGTTTATGTACAGGCGTTGCCGGGTCCACCCCCGAATGTACCTGCTGGTGTATTTAGCCACCTATCTCTTATTAACGAGAAAAGTATTATCTCCCACATCTTCTTATGTACCACCGGCGCGAATAATCCTTTAAAACTTAATGGGTTGCTCGAGCAAACATACAATATTCTCGGGTATGATGAGGATCAACAAATATCAGTTCTTCGGTCACACCTAGAATTCATATTGGATAAAAACAAAAGCAAAAAACTAAAAAAATACACAAAGTACATAGCCATCCAAGCACTAAAAGCGGCATATGGGGAAAAGCTTTTTTCTAAAAAAGTCATTATTCATGTGACGCTACTTCCGATATTGAATGCTTTAGGCATAAAAAATCTCCTAAAAGACGGCGTAAAAAAACCAGTAGGCATTGAAGATGATATTGAAAACCTATTTGAAAGAAGAGACGACTACAGAAAAAGAATGCCGGAATATATCCCCGATGGGCCTTTAATCATTGTACAACCTGAAGAAAAGAAATCATTCGATATTCTGATACCCCACATGCGTATATTATCGACGTCTAAGAAGGAAAGAGCTGATGCAATCAAAGATGTTCTGGTACATAACTATTTAACTGAATATACAAAAAATATTTTTCGGCTAAAATCTCAGGATATTTTATCAGATGATGCTTATCTCTGGCGTCCTGCCTCATACAACACTTCCTTGGCATTGTTAAAGGATTTCAAGTATTCTCTTAATATATTCACTCAGCTTTGCCTATCTGAATTCCCTGGTTTAGAAATGGCTATTAATGAAGTGTGGAATCACACATTAAAACCGCTCCTCGATACCGTAATAGAAGAAATGCCTCTCCTTATACAAGATCCTTTTGAAAGTGATTCTATCATAAGCAGGGTGAAGGATGGCATTAGCAGGAAGGACCTAGTCTTTCCAGACAAACAAACTGCTTTGTCTGACAAGCTTGATTGGTATCTCGAGAACGTTTATTTCATTCCTGTGGCTTCACCCTTAAATCCATGGAGTATAATTCAATCTATATCAGAATTAACCATTAAGCAGTATGGAGAAAGTTATTCGAGTGTCGAGTTATTGCATGCCATTCAAGAGTGGGTCAAAGATAAGAGTGATCCCTTAGCTCATTTAATGGCGCTGGAATTAATCCTCTGTGCCCGTGCAAATTCAAAAGACGATGAGCATTTCCATTTTACTGGAGAAAAATTCTTTGAGTATTTAGATGGCTTCTTTGAAGTACTAATGCACGAGGATAAAAGCGATGTGCGCTCGGAACACAAATTGATTCATACCGTCTGGAGAATGCGATCTTTTCTCGCCGCGTATTTTCTAAAATATATCGATATAAATATCCGGCAAGCTTTCATTGAGGATAGACGGGCCATTCTCGCATGGTGGATGGCTACGCAGTTAATGTCTGCATTACTTAAATCCGGCAAACACCTGAAATCGGGCGATATGATTAGTTGGCTGGAGGAAATCGAAAAAGGAATTAAAAGGGAAAATGACATTATTGGGCTGTCTCACTTTTTTCCAGATCAACAGAAATATTTTTCAATAAATCGGTATCTAACATTGCATGGTACATATTTACTATTTTCTTCCGTTATGGCCATACTTATGCCTGCTCTGACTAACGATGAGAAAATAACGGCCTTCATGGGCATCAAAGAACCTTCTACTGCCTTTTCACCAGACTTTAGAGATGAACTATTTAATAAACTGTTGATGCATTCGTTTTTAGGATATGGCCAGATTGGTAAAGAGACAACAGCAGAATTGCATCTTTTATGGCACGTACCCCTTTGTATATCAGCACCTGCATTTTTACGGGGATATTATGCTGATGCTCTTGATTTTCTAGGGAAGGAAAAAGTCGGAATTATAGAGATGGCCGAGAGCGTTACAAAACCAGATTCCCTGGAAAATGAACTAAAAAAAATCCAAGATTATTTACTGAATGATCAAGGCCTAGCTGTTGCCGCGGTAATTTCAGCTCTACATGTCCGTTTATCCATCAATGGGACGGTACCGGAAGAAGTAATGCTCTTTAAGGATTATAAGACATTAGTTAGAGATATCTGTAAATTGACTGGCGAATGGCAGACTATTTCACTTTCTCTACTTGCCCAGATACTTGATCTGTTTCGTGTCTGTGGTAATCAACCCCTTGTGGAATTTCTGGAAAAGCAATTCCAGAATATTGATTTATCAGTCTGTACAGAAAAAAGCATCAGTTCTTTAATCCCTCATATAGTGGACGTCGTTTTGCGTGGCGGCGATTATACTTTGCTTGCACCAGCTCTGAAAATGAAATCTCAAAATAAGTGTGTTAGAGAAACTCTTGCCCATGTCAAGTCAGGCCTCGAAAGTATCTTTCCCCGAACAACTGCTTTGTT
>JBEKST010000287.1:0-3575 GCA_049516815.1 Bacteroidales bacterium
AACCCATCCTGCAGGAGGTAGACCGGTTTTTCGAAAAAATCAGTAGATATAAGCCGGTTCAGTTAAAAATCATCAGGATTTATGAATCCATCGGGGGTATGAAGGCAATAAAACTCCTGCGTGAAAAGATTTACCATCCCGACAATGAAATCAGATTCCAGGCATTGCTCTCATTAAGCAACCTGGAATACCATGCTTCTGCCTCTGAAATTCCATTTATCAAGCAAACCATCGAAGATACGGTTGAAACCATCGTCTCAATCCTGGCCTCCCTGGTTGATATCAGCGGCCCTCAGGAAGCACAAAACATTCAGCAAGCGCTGCTTCAGGAAATGGAGGAGAAAAAAGAGCATGTATTCCTGCTGCTCTCACTGCTCTATGATTCAAAAACCATCAGTCATATCCGTGGACACATAGAAAGTCAGGATACCAATGCAAAAATATATGCCCTTGAAATCAGCGACATGATTATTTCCGATGAAATCAAAGTGCTTTTTTTCCCGATTTTTGAAGATCTGTCAATACATGACCGGTTGAATCGCTTTAGCCTGCAATTCCCCCAGGAGAAACTGACATTGTTTGAACGGCTAGCAGATATCATCAACAAAGACTGTTCTAAGATCAACCGCTGGACCAAAGCCTGTGCAATCGACATGCTATCGAACCTCCATCCGGATGAATCATTGAAGACCGAGGAATTGCTTGCTGCTAACCTGGTAAATCCTGATCCCCTCCTGGGAGAATTGGCCGCCTGGATCCTTTATAAAACCAACCGCGATTATTACTTTGATACCCTCATCCGGTTTGAGAAAAAAACGAACCCCCTGTTATCAGATATAATAAGGAAGATCAAAGCCCGGGATAAGAATACTGACCTGCTGATCTATGAAAAAATCTTGCTCATTAAAAATACAGAGTTCTTTGTCCCGGTTCATGAACTGGATATCCTCAATTTGGTGATGGGCATCAATGAAACATCTGATTCCCAAGACATGACAACACAACGAGTCGATGAACCACTGGCTGATGCAATGGTTATAACCTCGGAAAAAGGATATACCATCCGCATTCCAACGGAAAAATTATTTGAATTGATGACCGGTGACCCGGTAATGACAGAACGGTATCTCCGTCTGTTTTTAAAAAATAACAATGTTTAAATGAAGGACTATGAATAAACTGGTCATTCCCTTCTTTTTATTTTTCATCAGTGGGATCATCATGGGACAAACCATCCACGAAAAGGAGAATGGTTTTCCTTTCATAAAAAACTTCACAGCCGCTGAATACAAGGCACACGCGCAGAATTTTGCCATTGTACGCGATCGGGAAGGGATCTTTTATTTCGGAAATTTTGCCGGTGTTTTGCAATACGATGGTGAGTTCTGGCGATTAATCCCGACAGAAAAAACCACCAAAGTATCGGCGCTGGGCATCGATAGCAGTGGAAAGGTTTTTGTTGGGGCATTTGGTGAAATCGGAATGCTTGAATCAGGTTTCCATGGCGAACTTAAGTTTAAAAGCCTGATCCCATCATCCGGAGCATCTGTTCCGGCCTTTCAAGATGTTCTGCAGATATTTCCAACTCAGAATGGTGTTTATTTCATCACAAAAAAAATCATTTTCAAATGGTACAACGGGCAACTGGAACATCGGATATCGGAGTATGAAATAATCTCAGGTTTTTATGTTTATCAAACCTTATATCTGCAGGTCAAAGATAAATGTTTGATGATGTATAGAAACGGGAAATTGAATGCAGTTTCAAATGGAGAACTTGTTTCAGGCGCAATCGAGATTAAGACCATGTTGCCCTATCCGGGAAACAAGGTGCTCATTGCAACCGGGACACAAGGACTGTACCTTCTCGATTCAACTGGTGTCAGGAATTTTATCACGCCATCGAATGAGCTCTTCATGAAAAACCTGATCACTGCCGGGGTTGCCTTGACCGACGGATCCTATGCCATTGGAACTTCGCGTAAGGGAGTCATCATAATCTATCCCGATGGTCGGATAAAGCAGATGATCGATAAAAAAGCAGCCCTGCAAAATGAGAACGTGCAAGCCCTGTTTGCCGATGACAACAACATCCTTTGGGCCGCGTTGAACAATGGAATCGCGATGATTGAAATACCTTCGTCACTGACGTTCTTTGATGAAAAATCAGGATTGAACGGGGCCGTCAGGCATATCCTGCGACACAAAAATTTTTTATATGTGGCAACATACCAGGGACTGTTTTATTACGACGAAATATCATTTGGGTTCCTGCCTGTGCCCGAGATAATCACTGCATGCTGGACTGTTATTCCGTTTGGGGATAATTTACTTGCCGCGACATCTCAGGGAGTTTTCATGGTTTCAAATCATCATGCAAAAATGGTAAGAGAAGGATTTGCCATGTCGCTGGTTCGTTCCGATTTAGAGCCATCGGCTATCTATGTGGGGGGAATGGGCGGATTATTTTGTATGAAGTTCTTGAATGGACAATGGAAGTCACGAAAACTAGTTGATCCGGAAGAAGAAATCAATGATCTGCTTCATGATGCCTCAGGAAATATCTGGGGGTCAACCCTGACAAAGGGCATTTTCAGGTATTCGCCCCAAGAAGATACTCTTGAGTTTTTCACCAAATCGTCGGGATTGCCTGAAACAGTCGGAAGTACCATAAATGTAATCGGGGGAAACATGAGTGTATCGACACGAAAAGGTGTTTTTCTTTTTGATGATGCCAGTCATTCGTTCAAAATGATAACCCTTGTAAAACCGGATACAACAGCAGAAAACCAGTGGTTTTCATTAATAGTTGAGAACAACCGCGGCGATTTGTGGGTGAATGCCGGTAATGAAAGCCATTTAATGTTATTGGAAAAAAGGGGTGGATCATTCGAACCTTACCAAATACCTTTTCTCCCGATTGCGGACTATGTAATAAGCGCTATCTACCCTGAACCAAATGGTATTACCTGGTTTGGAGGTCCCGACGGTCTGATCAGATACGATCCAGATGTTAAAACGTTAAAACCCGATCCCTATCCTACATTGATACGGCAAATCACCACAAACAACGACTCGGTCATCTTTGAAGGTAACAGAGGCGCTGGCAACGGGTTACCCTTCTCCAAAATTACCTCGTTCAGATACAGGGATAACTCATTGCGGTTTGAATTTTCCGCTCCATTCTATTCTCCAAAGGGAGAAAATCAGTACCAGTATATACTCGAAGGGTTCGAAGAGACATGGTCAGACTGGACAACCCAGACTTACAAGGAGTACACGAACCTTCCTAAAGGAAAATTCACCTTTCACGTGAGGTCCCGCAATATTTACGGAAAGATTGCCCGGGAAGCAGTGTTCAGTTTTCGGATACAATCCCCATGGTACACTACCATTTGGGCTTATATCCTTTATTTTTTCCTTGCCGCAGGTTTGATCTACCTGATTGTGATCGTTCGAAACCGTCAGCTGCTTAAGGAAAAACGCATACTCGAACAAAGAATTGCAGAACGGACAGCGGAAGTTGTACAACAAAAAGAGGAAATTGAGAAACAATCGGATGAAGTCATAGGTCC
>JBEKST010000288.1:0-3571 GCA_049516815.1 Bacteroidales bacterium
GTGTACCGTGTACCGTGAACCGCATTTAATGAAAAACAAACGCAATTTCTCTATGATTAAAGTGACGAATTGATCCGTTTTCCGTCTCCATTATTAACATCCCGGATTCATCCACGCCCCTGATTTTTCCTTTTATCAAGTTTTTATCAACAGTATAATCTCTCCATTCATTGATCCCGAAAAGCTGTTCCCGGTATTCCCGGTCAAGAAGTTCAGATAATCCTTCTTGCAACTGCTGATAGCGGTCATCGATACATGCAACGATGCGATCCACGGCATCCTTCACCGGATAATCCTTTCCGGTAATCTGTCTCAGTGAAACCGGGTTGGGCAGACCAGGATTGTAGGTTTCCTGGTTGAGGTTGACACCGATTCCCGCAATGCATGATTCATATAGAGTTCCACAAATGGTATTCTGAAGGAGGATCCCGCCGATCTTGCGATTCCCGGCATAGATATCATTAGGCCATTTAATTGACAACTTCTGTTCAATTATAACCCCGGCGAGAAAGTCAAGAACACCCAGGGAGATCGCTTTATTCAATAAAAACTGCTGCCAGGGCGAAAGGAACTTAGGAAATAAAACCAGGCTGAATGTCACATTTTTTCGAGGCTCACTCTCCCAGTTGTTCTCTCCCTGCCCCTTTCCGGAAGTCTGATCATGTGCAAAGATGATGGTGCCTTCCGAAACTTTTTGCGTCTTAAGCAACTCTTCAGCATAAAAATTGGTAGAATCTACGGTTTGCAGTTCGATGAGAGGATGAAGTTTGTTCATTATGGAGATCGATTTATTTTTCTGTTCAAAATTAATGCTTCCGGGTATATTACCTTTTGCTTTTTCTCCGATTAAGAAGAAAAAACATGGAAAGATACGAAAACCATTTCCCGATCAAGAACTGGGCAGAAGAAGACAGACCGAGGGAAAAATTACAGCTAAAGGGGAAGAATTCTTTAAGCGATGCTGAATTGATCGCCATCTTGCTCGGATCAGGAAACCGTTCGGAGTCGGCCGTGGACCTGGCAAAACGGATTCTTTTCACTGCTGGCGATAACCTGATCGAGGTTTCAAGGATGGGCATCAATGACCTGATGGGATTCAGCGGGATCGGGATAGCCAAGGCAGTTACCCTGATCGCTGCGCTGGAGATCGGAAAAAGAAGAAATGAATCGGAAGTGCTGGCAAAAGAAAAGATCGCCAACAGCCGGGATGCTTTCGAGATCTTCCGGAGCGTTATGGGCGACCAGCCCTATGAATCTTTCTGGATCATCCTGCTGAACAAAGCCAACAAAGTGATCAGGAAATGCAGCATCAGCGAAGGCGGCGTATCAGGCACGGTGGTTGACCCGAAAAAGATCTATAAGATTGCATTGGATCAGCATGCATCTTCCATCATCCTGGGACATAATCATCCCTCCGGGAATATCCAACCCAGTGAAGCTGATCAAAAGATCACAAAAAAGATCCGCGATGCGGGATTTATGCTGGATGTAGCGGTGCTGGATCACCTCATCATCGGCGATGACCGGTACTATAGCTTTGCCGATGAAGGAACTCTTTAGTAAAATGAAGAATTATGAATTATGCATTATGAATTACGACGTACGAAGTGACCGAGCAGTAAAGAAATTATCCCTAGCTGAGGGATCATTTATCACTTATTATTCACAAAAAAAAATATTCAATTTAATTTTCAATACTTTTGATGCAGACAGAAATTAATTTCAGATTAATGGATCCCCGTAAGATCATTGCCGAACTTGAAAGGCTTAATTTGATTTCAACACTCAATATTAAAAGCCTTCAGGAAGCAATTCCATCATTCATTTATCCGCATATCAAGCATTACCTTGAAAGTATCATTTATGCATCCAAACCGGAAACCGCTACAGCTGAATTATTGCATCATTTGGTTGAGGATGTATTTCACCAGGAAGGATTCAGTGAAGTTAAAACCATAGCTGGTTTTGGAGATTATGTTGTCCAGGAAAAAAAAGAGACTCCAATCCTAATAGAGCTGAAGCCGGGATTCCATAGAACGGAGGATAATGAAGGAAGACCTTCCGGAATAAAAGCGACAAAACTTAAATATGAAGAACACCAGGTTCAGGTTCAAAAATACCTGACTCAAAACGATTACATTATTCTAACCAACCTTCGCGAGTCTTATCTTTTTAACAGGGATTCGCTTATAAAATATCAACCATTCTACGAAATTTCATTTACAGAACTCCAATACATGTTCCTTGAAAATGAATGCTTATGGGACAATGTAAGGATGCTTGAGGATCAGTACGTGAAGCCGGAACTGGAAACGCCTTTTTTCGAGGACCTTTCAAAATGGTTTGACGAGTTCAAAAACGTTAATTTTAAAGAGAATGATTCTCTATCTAAAAATGAATTGATCGTTCTCCTGATCAATAAAGTGGTTTTTATTAAAACCCTCGAGGATTATGGATTGATCCCTTATAAATTTTTGGATGATGAATATAACAGCAAAGTCGAAAAATGGCAATATAAAAGCAATCTGAAGCTTTTTGACAATTTTTTCGGCGAACTGGAAGAATGGTTTTATGAATATTATGATACTGAATTATTCAAACTAAGAATCTGGGATTTTATAGAAAAGGACGATGAAAACATCCTGATATTCAGATCTGTTTTTGAACGCGTTTTGGGATTAGGAATATGGGAATCTACCTTCGGGAAGGGTTTGATCCACTATAATTATCGTAAGATCGACGAAGATGTTTTTGGGAAAGCTTATGAAACATTTATTGCAAAACAACGCAAAGACAGCGGTATCTTCTATACGCACAGGATGATCACTCAATATATGAGTGAAAAACTTGTAAAACACCTGTTCGAACCGGTCGTCTCAGAGATTATCAGGAACCTGGAGCAGCATGATTACCAAGGCGCCTGGCAACACATGGAGATACTTTACCGGATTACGATTGCCGATACCGCTTCGGGAAGTGGAAGTTTTCTTATTAAGGTTTTCCGCGAAATATACAAATACTATGAAATGATCTATTCCAAACTCGAATACGCCAGGGAAATCCATGGCATGTTCGAGGTTCCTGAATACATCACGGAAGCACAGGATTTTATCAAAAAAACATTTCTTGACAACCGCCGGAAACTTATGTCATCCATTATCCTGCGTCATATTCATGCCATCGATATTGATGAAAGGGCTCTGGAAACTGCAAAAACAAATCTATGGAAAGAAATGATCAAGGTAGAGAAAAGCCTTTACCGTTACAAATCACTTAATCAAAAGAGTAGCCATATTCTGCCTAATCTTGGTTTTAATTTCCATTGTGCGGATTCACTTTATGATCTGCCGGTTCAGGTTCAGTTGGATGAAATATCCAAAAGCTTCAAAGAAGAAATAAGGTCACTGCATGAACTCAGGCGGAATTATCTTGAAAAACCTACAAATCCCGCGTATATTGAAGAGATATTTGATGTTACCTATCCCATCGTTCACTGGTTAAAGGAAGTGGATAAATCCATGAAAAATCCAACCCTGATATGTCTGAAATTCTTTTATCTTTTCTTTCTCTT
>JBEKST010000289.1:0-6778 GCA_049516815.1 Bacteroidales bacterium
TGGAGTTGTGTTCGGAGCATTGTTCTATATTCTTCTTTTTGCACAGATATCAAAAAAACACATAACAAGGATCACCCTGATAAAGATTGACAATCCCTGCTTTTTCTCTTTTTTCAATTTTCGTAGTTACCTTTTAATGGCAATTATGATCAGCGGAGGGATCACCTTGCGGGTTTCAGGGCTAGTTAATTCTGAGATAATCTATACTTTTTTCCTCTGCATGGGAATCCCCCTGCTGGTTTCAGCCTGGCGGTTTTTCTACAGCTACGCAAAAAACAAAAAAAACTTATGAAACGTCTCACCGGGTTTGTCATCAAGGAGTTTTATCATATCTTCAGGGATTACCGTACCCTCCTGATCCTCTTTGGCATGCCCGCCGTACAGCTGCTGTTGTTCGGATACGTGATCACCAACGAGATCAAAGATGCCAGGATCGCCATCTATGACGCTTCGAAAGATGAAACGACACGAAAAATCTCCGAAAAGATCCTTTCTTCCGGATATTTTATCCTTGAAAAAAATCTTAATAATTATTCCCAGATCGGACAAACCTTCAGGGAAGGAAAGACCAAACTGGTCATCGTCTTCGGCAATAAATTCGCAGAAAAGCTGCAGCGGGAAGGAAAAGCCGAACTCCAGATCCTCGGCGATGCTTCCGACCCTAATACCGCCAACATCCTGGTTAACTATGCTGCCGGCATCATTAACAATTATCTTATTTCCATCAATATTGAAAAGATACCGATGCGTATCATTCCGGAAGTGCGCATGCAATACAACCCAGAGCTGAAAGGCGTATTTATGTTCGTTCCCGGCATCATGGCCATGCTGCTGATGCTGATCTCTGCGCTGATGACCTCTCTCTCCATCACCCGCGAAAAAGAACTCGGCACCATGGAACTTCTATTGGTGTCGCCCCTTCGCCCGATCCAGATCATCATCGGCAAAGTTATTCCTTACGTGGTGCTGGCTTTTATCGATTCCTGCATCATCCTTGGAATGGGGAAATTCGTTTTCGGCGTGCCGATTGAAGGCAATATCGTCCTGCTCCTGGCAGAAAGCCTGCTCTACCTAACCATGGCGCTGTCGCTGGGGATTCTTATTTCAAGCATCACCAATAGACAACAAGTTGCCATGTCACTTTCGCTGGTAGCGCTGATGCTGCCAACCATCCTTCTTTCAGGATTTATCTTCCCGGTCGAAAATATGCCGGTCATTCTGCAGGTTCTCTGCTACCTGATGCCGCCGAAATATTTCATCACCATCATCAAAGACATTATGCTGAAAGGCAATGGTTTTATTTATATCTGGAAAGAAACCCTCATCCTGGCATTGTTGACCGTGGTCTTTATTCTGACGAGTATTAAAAAATTCAAGATCCGTTTAGCTTAAGGCAATATGAATACGATCCTTTTTATCATCCAGAAAGAATTTATCCAGGTTTTCCGCAACCGGATGATGCTGCCGATCATATTCGTGGTGCCATTGGTCCAGCTGATCATCCTTGTGCATGCCGCCACATTTGAGATGAAGAACATAAAGGTTTCTGTCATCGATTTGGATATGTCATCCTCCTCGCGAAAAATGGTCAGTAAATTTCAGGGAAGCCCGTTTTTCCTTATTAAGCATACCTCGTTTTCCGATAAGGAAGCCCAGAACGAAATGAAGAAAAGCAATGTTGATATGATCCTGCATATTCCCTATGGCTTTGAGCGGCGGCTGGTGAAAGAAAATACAGCCAAAGTGCAGATTATCATCAATGCCATCAATGGCGCCAGTGCAGGACTTATCAGCGCCTATTCCACGATGATCATCCTTGATTTCAACAGGGAGCTTCTGATCGACTTTCTGAGTCCTGCCATGCTGGCCTCTGCACACAACATTAATATCACTTCCAGTTATTGGTACAACCCGAAACTGAACTACAAAACTTATATGGTCCCGGGTATTCTTTGTTTGCTTGTTACGATCATTGCATTTCTTTTATCGGGGATGAACATTGTAAGGGAAAAAGAAATCGGCACCATAGAACAAATCAATGTAACACCAATCCGCAAAGTGCAATTCATTGCCGGGAAACTGATGCCTTTCTGGATCATCGCCTTATTCGAACTCGCATTCGGCCTTACCCTCGGAAAGCTGCTTTTCAACATTCCTATTATCGGCAGCCTATGGCTTATATTTCTTTCGGCCGCTGTTTATATATTTGTAATTTTGGGATTTGGCTTGCTGATCTCTACAATGACAAACACCCAGCAGCAATCGATGATGGTTTCCTTTTTCTTCATGGTGATCTTCATCCTGATGAGTGGCCTTTTTACATCGATCGAAAGCATGCCGGTCTGGGCGCAGAATCTCGACCATATCAACCCCATCGCCTATTTTATCCGGATCATGCGGATGGTGATGCTGAAAGGATCTAACTTTTATGATATCAGGGAATCTTTTTATTCCCTGGTTGTTTATGCGGTTGCCATCATAAGTTTCGCCGTGTGGCGCTACAGAAAAGTTACCTGAAAAAATGCAACGCTGGAAAAACATCCGTATCCGAAAACGCCACCGATGGCTCCTTCTTCCACTCCTGTTCATCGTTATCGGACTGGCGGTTGCACGGCAGTTTTATAATATGAAGGATGAAAATCCAGCGAAAGATGCTTTCCTGAAGATCCGGGAAAGAGGTTACATGGTTGCTCTTACTGATAAGAACTCGTTGGATTATTTCATCTACCGCGGTGAGCCCATGGGGTTCCAGCTAAGTCTTCTCCGTTCTTTTGCCGAATACCTGGATGTTCCCCTGAAGATTATTGCCACAAATGATATTTCCAAGCTTTATTATTACCTGGATATGAATATTGGCGATGTCATAGCCTGCAACCTGCCAGTAACGGGAGAAGGAAAGCGGATAGTCCATTTTTCGGAATCCCTGCTGGAAACAAGACTGGTGCTGGTGCAGCGCAAACCCACTACGAACAAAAAAACCAAAATAACTAAAATGATCAAATCGCCTTCCGATTTTTCGGGCGATACCCTTTACCTTCAACATAATCTTTTTGAAAGGCCGCTGTTGGCGCGCTTCCTTCGCAGGGCAGGACGAAACCTGACCGTGATTGAAGAAACTCAAAAAAATGCAGAACAACTCATTGGCATGGTGGCAGAGGGAAAGATCGATTATACCATTTGCGAAGAGAATGTGGCGATGATGGTAAAACGAGCCTACCCCGACATCAATGCCGAATATCATATTTCCGGTTTCCATGACTACGGCTGGGTGGTGATTCATTCTTCCGATACCCTGCTGATGAAGATCAACGAGTGGATCACAGATATCAAAAAGACGAAGGAATTAAAGCAGACCTACATCACATATTTCGACAATCCCGGTGTTCCTAATTATTTCCGGAATGATTTCTTTTCTGTAAAAGGCGACAAGTTATCTCCTTTCGATGATGTGATCAAGAAACTTAGTAAAAATATTTCCTGGGACTGGCGCCTGCTTGCCTCGCTGATCTATGAGGAATCAAATTTTCACCTGGGCGTCGTCTCCTCGCGTAATGCCTCAGGTCCGATCCAAATGAGCGGATCAATTTCATTCTTGCAGCATATAATGTCGGGCTCGGGAAGGTGCTTGCTGCCCGTGAGCGGGCTGTAAAATATGGTAAGAATCCCAACAAATGGAACGGTAATGTGGGATATTATCTAACCCGGCATTCCCTAAAAGATCCGAATCTTTTAAATGATTCAGCAAATGATTTTTCTATATATGCCGGCGCCGGAAAGTTCATTGAGGATATCCTTGACCGATATCAGCATTATAGGAACAACATTCCGGAATAACCAGCGAGCTGGAGAACTAGCGAGTTTTTTTTAATTAAGAATTATGAGTTTAATATTTGAATTATGAGATCAAATTCACTACTGCAATTCATGATAAAAGAAAAAAATTCCAGGTCATTCACAATTCATAATTCACCCTCATAATTCATAATTTATTATTCATCTCTTTCAGGTAAAACCCGCAGATCTCCCTGATCGATTGCTCCACAGGAGTAAATTCAAAACCGAGTGTCTTTTGGAGTTTTTCATGCGTGTAGGAATACTTCTGCCACATGCTATGCGCTATCTCTTTTGTCAATAGAGGTGTTGATCGGGTGATGAAGGTCCGTACGGCTTCTATTCTCCATAACATCTCTGTTACGAAATCCGGAATTTTAACCGCAGGTTCGGGTTTCCCCAGGTATTTCGCCATCATTCCGAAAAGCTGCTGGTAAGAAAGATTGTCGGCTGAAAGGATGAAACGTTCGTTAAAGATGTTCCGGTCCATAAGCTGAATCATGGCTTTTCCAACATCCCTGACATCCACATACCCGGTGATGCCGTCGGTATAATACTTCAAACCTTCCCATACTAACCGGAAAAGGCCTGAATTATCGGCCCAGAATCCCGGACCGAGTATGGACGACGGATTCACAATCACTGCATTCAGCCCTTCTTCCATGCCACGCCACACTTCCCGTTCTGCCCCATACTTACTTATACTATAGATCAGATTCTTTCTTGAGGTCACCCAGTAATCTTCTTCACTCGTCAGATTGCCGTTCATTCCGCATCCGAGCGTTGCCACCGAACTAACGTAACAAAACTTCTCAACCCCTTTATCCATAGAAAGGTTCACCAGGTTTGCCGTTCCTTCAATATTGATCTTCAGCATGGTTTTGTGATCCTTTGGGTAGAATGAAACCACTGCTCCAATATGGTAAACCTCTTTGATCCCCTCCAGTGCATCCCCGACAGCGCCGAAGTCCATCAGATCGGCATCATACCATTCAATGTTTTTCAGCAGTTCGTCAGGTGCTTCTGAATAGTAAGAAAACACCTTTCGTACCGTAACTGTATCGCTGTTTTTCCGTTTTATCGCCAGCACTTTTCTTCCCTGCCGGGAAAGTTCATATAAAACATGTGAACCAAGCAGCCCTGTGCCTCCGGTAACCAAAATCATGTTTTGAAATTTTAGTGGTGCAAAGATAGCAAAACAAGCGGACAAGCGGACGAGCGGACAAGTTAGTTGATGAACTGGCGAGTTAGTGAGTGAGAAGAAAAATCGTAAAATAGCAAAAGAATAAAATGCAGATCTTAGAAATGATACTATTGCCTGATGCCTGAATATCAAATCCATGATTTTAGTATTATATTTGTGAGATCAGACTATTACTGAAAACCAAAATCAATCATCCTTATGTCACTAGTTTCCATTTTTTCAGGACTGACAACAACCAGTGTAAAAGTTGTCGAACATGTCGACCTGAACCGTTACACCGGCACCTGGTATGAGATCGCAAGGTTTCCGACTTCATTCGAGAGGGGCCTTAAATGCGTTAGCACTACTTACACCCTGCGCGATGACGGACGGATCACCGTGCTGAACAAAGGCCATAAAATTGAAAATCCTTCTGTGATAAAACAATCGCAAGGGGTTGCCTGGATTCCGGATAAAACCTGCCTTGCGAAACTAAAAGTCCGGTTTTTCTGGCCCTTTTCCGGAGATTACTGGATCCTTTCGCTGGATCCTTCTTATCGCTTTGTGCTGGTGGGTGGTCCTTCGCTGAAATATCTCTGGGTCCTTAGCCGCACAAAAACAATGGAAGAAGCCGATTACAGGTATCTCCTTGATAAAGCAAAGGAAAACGGTTTTGATATTTCGAAGCTGATGCTTGTGGAACAGAACTGCCCGTGATCGAAATTATCCCAGGATGAAAATAAACATTATCGGGGCAGGTATAGCCGGTTTGTCGGCCGGGTGTTATCTGCAGATGAACGGTTTTGAAACGGAGATCTTTGAAAAACATTCACACCCTGGCGGACTCTGCACCAGCTGGAAAAGAGGAGATTATACGTTTGACGGCTGCATTCACTGGCTTCTTGGATCCAACTCAAGCAACCCATTTTACCTGCTCTGGTCGGAACTGATCGACATGTCTTCCATCGAATTCCGGAATCATGAGGTTAGGATGGATATTGAGGTGAAGGATAACCTGGACCGTCACGGGAACAATGTTTTCCATCTGTATACCAACCTCGATAAATTATCCGCCTACCTTCTCGATCTTGCGCCTGAAGATACTTCAGTCATAAAAACATTGATCCGATCAATGCGAAAGATCCAGGGCTATGAGATCCCGCCAATGATCCGTACGGTTCCGGTACTTCTTCCCTTCTGGCAAAAGATCAAATACGTCAAACATCTTCCCTTATTATTCTTCCTGATGAGATGGAAGAAACAGACGAATTTCAGCTTTGCCCGGAAATTGAAAAATCCTTTCCTGAAAGAGACATTCCAGCTTCTGTTCGACGGGAACGAGATGCCCCTGCTAATCATCACCCTGCCACTGGCTTTTAACGATAAAATGGGTGTTGGCTACCCGGTTGGAGGATCATTGAACTTTGCCCGGAAGATTGAAGAAAAATACCTTGGTCTTGGCGGAAAGATCCGTTACAACACCAGTGTCGAAGAAATCGTTACAGAAAACGATCATGCAACCGGAGTTGTGCTTTCGGATGGCACGATGGTTTCTTCCGTAATCACTATTTCTGCAGTCGATTGGCATTATACCTTGTTTACCGCTTTGAAAGGAAAATATACGAACAAAACGATCCTTGCACTGAAGGAACACCGGAACCTGGAAGTATATTATTCCGTTTTCCTGCTTTCCCTTGGGGTTTCCCGTTCATTCAGAGAATTTTCGCATATGCTGCGGTTCCCGGTCGCAAAAGAACTTATTTC
>JBEKST010000290.1:0-3532 GCA_049516815.1 Bacteroidales bacterium
ACACGCCGGTGCTATGAAACGATTTGCAGGGCGCACGAAGCTTCCCTTCGTAAAGTTAGGGTGACGGATCATGATAACATAAAGGAAATTAAAGATATTCCCGACAGCGTTCAGTTGCAGAACATTTACCGGGTGCCGCTTGGAATGCGGAATGGCATCAACATTTGGATCGTCGATGGGTATCTTGTCAGGAAGAATATTTTTCCTGATTTCGGGTTCAGCGGCAATGATCTTTCCTGTCATTTCATTCCCCCGAAAGAAATCTGGATCGATGGACAGATTTCCTGTGAAGAAACAGAATATTCAATCGGCATTGAGTTGATGGAACGGCAGGAGATGATTAAGGGAAAGGCTTACAGCGACGCTTATGAGGATGCTGTTACCGAAAATACCCGGTTGCGTGATAAAATGGCGTTACTGATTAAGCAGCGCCCTCCGTTATTCCTACCTGACACGATCACGCGGGATAAGGGGATTGTAAAGAATGAAAAATGAAGAATGAAAATATAGAGGACGGAGGTCAGAGATCAGAAGTCGGAAAATGAGAATAGAGGATGGAGGATGGAAGATAGAAAAATGATCTATTGCCTGATACCTATTGCCTATTGCCTACTGCCTATTGCCTTCGCTAGCGTTCTTGGTTTTAAAAGCTATGGCATAAAGTTTCATCTGTTTAATCATGGAAGTAAGTCCGTTGGAACGGGTGGGTGAAAGATGTTCACGTAACCCCACTTTATCAATGAAATCCATATCGGCATTCAAGATCTCGTCTGGGGTATGGCCGGATAACACCCGGATCAGCAGGTTGACGATGCCCTTGGTGATGACGGCATCGCTGTCGGCGGAAAAGAAAATTTTTCCATCCCTGTAATCCGCATGAAGCCAAACTTTCGACTGGCACCCGGTAATCACATACTGATCGGTTTTATAGTGTTCATCAATGATGGGAATTGATCTTCCCATCTCAATAAGGTAATTGTACTTATCCATCCAGTCGTCGAAGAGTGAAAATTCAGAAACGACCTGTTCTTGTAATTCTGGGATTGTCATATTTTTCGTCAGTCTTAAATTTTTAATACCAATTGATTAAAAAACCCTAGTTATACCGATACGGAACAAGTTTGCAAAATCTTAGCTAATGTTCCTATCGGCATTACTGCATCTAAAAGAAAAATGCTTTGCATTTTTATTAAGATGCAGTATAAACAATTGGTTATTTTAAAAGAGTGATTCTTCAATGCTACCACGAGCTAAAAATTAATGAGAAGTCACCTACTCTCTGTGTATCTCAGTGTCTTCTCAGTGATCCTCAGTGTAATTCCTGTTCGGGAATCCGGATAAAAATTATTACACTGAGATCCACAGAGATAAAATGGAGGTTCATAGAGAAATTTTTTTCGTTTTTGCAGTAATTTTTTTTAAGATAACCTCTGACTAATAAACTTGATTAGGCTGCCATATGGGAAATTATCCGAACATCTGCTTTACCCTGATTATAGCTTCCACCAGCGAATCGATCTCTTCCACTGTATTGTAAAATGCGAAGGAAGCCCTTACCGTTGCTGGGATATTGTACCAATCGATTAACGGCATCGCACAATGGTGCCCGGTTCTCACAGCGATCCCCATTTTATCAATGATAACGCCTGCATCGTAGGGATGTATAGTACCGATAAGAAAAGAAATAAGGCTGGTCTTCTCCTTTGCCGTACCGATGATACGGATATCACCTATTGTGCTAAGTTGATCTGTTGCGTAATTCAGAATCTCCTGCTCATAATTCCGGATATTATCCAACCCCAGACCATGGAGGTACAGAATTGCAGCATGCAATCCATAAACCCCTTCCACATTCGGGGTTCCAGCCTCAAATTTAAAAGGCAACTCGTTAAAGGTGGTACGATCAGTATAAACCTCTTTGATCATTTCACCACCCGATTGGTATGGAGGTAACGCTTCCAGGAATTTCTCCTTCCCATAAAGAACGCCAATGCCCATCGGAGCATACATCTTATGACCGGAAAAACAGTAAAAATCACAGTCGAGGTCATGCATATCGGCGCCCAGGTGTGAAATCGACTGTGCGCCATCGACCAATATAGGGATGTTGTATGTATGGGCATATGCAATGATCTCCTTTACCGGGTTAACCGTTCCAAGCACATTGGACACATGGGTGATGGCTACCAGTCTCGTTTTTTCATTCACCATCTTTCGGAACGCATCCATATCCAGTTCCCCGTTCTCATGGATAGGTATGAACTTTACTTTCGCCCCTCTTTCTAAGCACATCTGTTGCCAGGGAACAATGTTTGAGTGATGTTCCATGATGGAAATCAGCACTTCATCGCCGGGGGAGATATATTGTTTCCCGAAGGAAGATGCAACCAGGTTGATGGATTCAGTGGTTCCTTTTGTGAAAATAATCTCACGGGAAGAGGCGGCATTGATGAACCGCTGGACCATTTTCCGCGTATCCTCGTAAGCTTCCGTTGCTCTCTGGCTCAGGAAATGTACGCCCCGGTGGATGTTGCAGTTGTCGGTCTCATAATATCCGCTGATCGCACGGATAACGTGGACCGGTTTCTGGGTTGAAGCTGCATTATCGAAATAAACCAGTGGACAGCCATAGACCGTCTGATGCAGAATCGGGAAATCCTGTCTGATTTTATCTACCGGGAAGACCACACTTTTGAAATTTATGATTTACGATTTCAGTTTGAATTGAATTTTTTGATTTACGATTTACGAATTGTTTATAGGTTTTAGGTTTTTGGTATTGGGTATTAGTTTCACTATTTCGCTATTTCGCCATTTCGCTATTTCATTTGTCCGCTTGTCAAACTTTACTCATGTCAATATCAAACTCCATCGGATGTTCCGGGGTGCTGCAGTGGAGCACACATTGTTCACATATCTGCAGTTCGCCCTGGAGACGTTTTTTCACCATGTCTTCAATACGGTAACGAAGTTCAGGAATGGATATTTTGCCAACAATTTCATTGGCAAATGCAAACATCAGCAGCATCCTTGCGCTTTCGGGACCGATCCCCCGCTGCATCAGATAGAACATCGAATCGGTGTCGAGCTGTCCTGTAGTGGATCCATGACTGCATTTAACATCATCGGCATAAATTTCCAGGAATGGCTTTGAATAAACTTTCGCGGTATCTGTCAGTAGGATATTCCGGTTGCCTTGGTAAGCATTGGTTTTCTGGGCATCTTTACGAACATAGACATGACCGTTAAAAACACCGGTTGAATTTTCATCCATGATGCCTTTGAACATTTCCAAACTTGTACAATCCGGGGCTGCATGATCCACATAAACGTGGTTGTCGATGTGCTGCTTGCGATCCATCAGGTACAAACCGTAAATATTGGCAGTTCCATGAGAGCCGTTAAAAAGAACGCGGGTATTGTTCCGCAGCATTCCCCCGTTCAGGGTAATGAAATTCGAAACGAGTCCGGCATCTTTCTCCAACTGGAATTCCGTATTGCTGATCAGCGTGGAGTTGTTGTTCAGGTTTTG
>JBEKST010000291.1:0-3470 GCA_049516815.1 Bacteroidales bacterium
CTTCCATTTATCATTGGTTGGATTCAATATCATGATGGGAACTTCATCGATGAGCCCGAAGGTTGTAATATACACTCCCACAATCAGAGAAGCGTTGATATTGAAATTCATTTCCAGGAAAACTGCTGAATTTGGAATGGTAAAAGTGGAATGCGAAACACATGCAAAGGTGGCGCCAACCGTATCAAGTTCAACAATAGCCGAATGGAGTCCTTCCAGCGTCAGGGGTGAATCGCTTGGGGTCAGTTTTATTTTTGTCGTCGCTGCTTCTGTAGTGTCAAGGGTAATTGCTACATCGTCAAAATCTTCTTTCCACATAAATTTTGTTTTGGTGTTATAAGTCGTGGAAAGTGTTCCCAAATCTAGTTTTTTATCAGGAACGAGGTTTATGGTCTTGATAATTTCCTGATAGAATGGATAACTGATACGGGTAGAAGCGATCCCATCTTGCTTCACTCCCGGAAGAACTACCAGGGTATGAGATCCCTGTTGCAAAATCGGAAAGGTTGCCGGAAGTTGGAATGTACCGATCAGCTGACCATCAATATTTACCCAGACATCCGTGATATTGTGAATTGCCGTTCCCTGCGTCGAATAATCTGTGGTCAGACGAATGGAGTCTATCTTCAGGTAGGCAGGAACTGTCTGATCACCGGAAAATTTTTCACATGAAGTCTGTGCAAGAAGCAGGAGAAGGAAAAAGGTAAAGGCAAGAATGTGTAAAAATTTTCTACCAATCATAAACCGGAATCTGGGAAATCCTAAAAATTTAACGCCTTATTGATTTGAATATTGTTAAATTTTTCGGAAAAGATATGAACAATATACTGCATCTTAATAAAAATGCAAAGCGTTTTTCTTTTAGATGCAGTAATGCCGATAGGAACAGTAGCTAAGATTTTGCAAACTTGTTCCGTATCGGTATAATTCCTGAGTCGAATAACGGATCAGAGGTTATTTGCTGATTGGTTAATTTTTTCAACCACTTTATGGGCAACTTCAAGTGCATTATAGCCATCATTGATGGTTACAGAGGGCACTGTATTGGTGGTAATGGCGTGGTAGAAGCTTTCCAGTTCGGCACGAATAGCATTGAGTGGTTTGACCTCAGGTTTGGTGAAAGAGATCTGTTTGCTGCCTTTTCCCGGGCCGAGATCAATCATGAAGTTCATTGGTACTGAGCCGGATTTATCCGGGTCCTTGATGCGCACGACCTCCACTTCCTTAGTGAGGAAGTCCACTGAAATATAAGCATCCCGCTGGAAAAAGCGCGATTTACGCATATTTTTAATGGAGATCCGGCTGGCTGTAAGATTGGCTACACAGCCATTGTCAAATTCAATCCGTGCATTTGCAATATCGGGAGTATCGCTGACCACAGCAACACCGCTGGCACTTATCTTCCTGATGTTGCTGTTGACCACGCTGAGGATAATGTCAATATCATGGATCATCAGGTCGAGGATGACCGGAACATCGGTCCCGCGGGGGTTGAACTGTGCAAGGCGGTGGGTCTCGATGAACATTGGTTTGTTTATATAGGGCTTAGCAGCAAGAAAGGCAGGATTGAATCTTTCCACATGCCCTACCTGAACTTTCACATTTGCTTCACCCGCAATCTTGATCAGCTCTTTTGCTTCTTCCAGTGTTGTAGCGATCGGTTTTTCAATAAAAACATGACGAAATTTCCGTAAAGCCGTAAAGGCATATTCAAAGTGAGAGATCGTAGGAGTTACGATGTCGACCACATCCACCGAATCGATCAGTTCATCAAGTGAAAGAAAACGCTTGATTCCGAATTCTTTTTCCACATTTATGGCATTACCATCATCCGGGTCCCTGAACCCGATAAGTTCATAATCAGCAATTTCCTTGATGCACTTTATGTGGATCTTTCCCAGGTGTCCTGCACCCAAAACTCCTATTTTCAGCATCTACTGAGTTTATAAAGTTTATAAAGTTCTTAAAGTTATAAAGTTGGAAAACGCTTAATCAAAGTATTTTTCTACATTCTTTCCCTACATCAGTTCAGAAATTCACTAAATCGTCAGCCCAAACGCGTTCTCACAAATGCTTTCATTTTTAACGCAAAGGCCGCAAAAAACTTACAACGTAAAACTTGTCCGCCTGTCCGCTTGTTCACTTGTCCGCATTTTTTACAAAAGTAACGTTTTTGGCGCGATCTAAATGATTATTTTCGTGAAAAATTTGAGAAGGCAGGAAGGATTATGATTGACACGTATAAACACCAGGGATTACGTAAACATCTTGTTGAGATCATCCGTGGAAAAGGGATCACCGATTATAATGTACTGGCAGCCATTGGAAAGGTACCCCGGCATTTCTTTTTCGATTCTTCGTTCCTAAAATATGCTTATGAAGACAATGCATTTCCCATCGGGTCAGGCCAAACCATATCCCAGCCTTATACGGTTGCATTTCAGACGCAGTTGCTGATGATTGTCAAAGGCCAGAAGGTGTTGGAAGTCGGGACAGGATCGGGATACCAGGCTTGTATCCTTGCAGAGATGGGCGCGAAGGTTTTCAGCATCGAGCGGCAAAAATCCCTCTACGACAAAGCGGTACAATTTCTTCCTACCCTGGGTTACCGGATCAAATTATTTTATGGAGATGGATACAAAGGACTTCCTGCCTATGCCCCTTTTGATAAGATCATCGTCACTGCCGGTGCGCCGTATATTCCCGATGCCCTCATTGAACAGTTGAAACCGGGTGGTATCCTGGTAATCCCGGTGGGAGGCGATGATGTTCAGGATATGACAACCATCACAAAGATTTCCGAAAAAGAATTTCAGAAACGCGAACACGGAAAATTCCGGTTTGTGCCATTGCTGGAAGATAAAGCGAGGGAAGAATAATTACGAATTGTTTTCTTTGCAACCTATATGCAAGACCCTTGCGGACTTTTTAGTTAATAAGATTAGTACAACATTTTCTCATTGGTTTTTGCAGATAAAATCGCTGATTTCCGCAGAATAAAACTTATAATTCATAATTCCCTATCATAATTCATAATTCAATTTTAAATATAGAATTTGACTTTCGGGTACTTTTTTTCTTAGCTTTGATATTCCAAAAAACGAAAACCATGAAAAAGATTCTATTTATTTCAGTAATCCTGACAATCCTGGTTGCCTGTTCTTCAGAAAGAGTGAATTTCGGCCAGTTACAGGATCGGAGCGGCATGTTTTACCTGGTCAACAGTAACAAGCCCTTCTCTGGCGATGTTGTTTCCTACGTAAACGGAAAGATTGAATTTGAAGGGAAGATCGAAAAGGGACTGCGTGAAACAATCTGGACCTATTATTATCCCAATGGCCAGAAAAAGATGGAAGGGAGCTATAAGGAAGGCGTGAAAGACGGTACATGGACCTATTGGAATGATAACGGAACACAGCAAGGCATTGAGCTTTATAAATATGGCAAACTGCTCAGCAACGAGGGTAATG
>JBEKST010000292.1:0-3454 GCA_049516815.1 Bacteroidales bacterium
AGAAGTGTATTTAATGGATTTTATTTAATCCGGAAGATTATTTACCGGCGTATCATGCCACCATGCGGGTTCCTGGGCAAGGCATGTAAATGATAATTCTGAATTGGTTTTTGTCCCAGTCGACCGGTTATTGATCAGATGGACGGGATTATCCTGACAACCAAAGATCCGGTAATCACCAGCGATTGTTTTTATCATCATAATCAATGGAGGAATGAGATCTTCCATAGAATTAGTATTTGATTGATCTTCTCCAGGAATTGTTAATTTAAGGAGTTGATCATAGAGTTGACCAGAATCTTCAACTTTATCATTTTCAGTAAAATTAGCGGTTCCAAGAGTGAAATAAATTTCCTTCCATTTCTTCCCTTGAGGAAATGTAATGATTTTGTGGAATCGGTCGGTACCGGAAACAAAAGTCACCTGATCAAATCTTATATAGAATATCCGGCAGATATTTACCACCAGGTTTGTATTTTTTGAAATTTTCATAATTCATAATTTTAATAAAAGCTAATACACTTTGATATACTTTGGTTCACTTTGATTTACTTCAATAGAATTAAAGGACAAATGACCCCCTGAACTCGATAATTTATATTCTATCTAAATACTCGTTTTTTCTTCTTCCAGGTTAATTGAATATGCCTGGAATAATCCTTATCGAGCATATCCCAGCAATCAAGTGGAATATTATATTTATCAATAAACATTTCAAGAGCTCTTTTCTTTTGCCTTTTAAATTGCATCAATAAAATTTTTGTAATGTCAGTACGGAATGTAAGTTTAAATAGACAATAAACTTCATCCCTAAAAATCTTTTGCTGTTTTGGAGATAAATAATTATAAACACGGGGATCCTTATTTTCAAAATAAGGGAGTTCAACCAAAAGTGTTTCATTCCCAAAATCCGGATCCTGGTAATCCGGTGGAATAAACCCAAGATTATAGGAAAGAATATTATTAAAATTATGGCTCTTTGGAAATTTGATAGGTTGCGGACCGAATATAGATTCAAGGAATCTGATCAGGTAAAAATCACATTTAATTTTAATAATCTGATTACTCATGGTTTAAAAGTAGTTTAGATTTGAGTTTATTTAAAGGTCAGTTTTATGTAAAAATATATCTGTCATTATCCTCAATAATAGTAGTCGTAAAAGGAAATCCGGTTGCCGGTATTTGTTGAATCATTTCGATTAACGGTCCGGAAGAAGTGAATAGGATATGCTTTACATCATTGATGGAGATCTGCAGGTGCAAACATTTGTCGGCGCCCCTTTCTCGGAATGCCTGAACCTTCGATTCCTCAATTTTATGATCATGAACGACAATTTCCTTCCCCAGGATCTTCAAGATCTTGATCTTATCACCGACAAAACTCTTCGCCGTTACCGTGATGCCGAACTGGTTAAAGTTGTTCATTCGCAAAATTTTTTCAGCAGGTGTTTCCCATTACAATGCTTAGTCCACCCCTGATAAGATGCTGTTGATGCTTGGTTCTTCCTTTGGGCCAGCATCCTTGCAAAATTCTGCTTGATGGTTTTGCGCAGACGCGTATGCGTATGGAAGAAAACATATCCAACAAAATCAATTCCCCGGGCATCCACCGGGAATACCTGGTAATTATCTTTTACTGTAAGTTTTAATCTCTCCTGCAGGTATAAAGTGATATCGGAAAGGATCTGGTGTAGGTATGGTTTGTCGCCGGCCAGGATAACCAGGTCATCAGCATACCGGAAATAATATTTAACCTTCTTCTCTTCCTTGATCCAATGATCAAAGTAAGTGAGATAGAAATTTGCAAAATACTGGCTGAGGTAGTTCCCAATCGGAAGTCCATCAGTGCTATCGATGATCTCGTCCAGGAGCCAAAGGAGATCCTGGTCCTTTATTTTCCTGCGTAAGAGTTGTTTAAGGATGGCATGGTCAATGGATGGATAGAACTTGCGAACATCCAACTTTAAGCAGAATTGCGTACCGGGAACATCCCTGAGCGCACATTTCACAGCATTGGCCGCCGCGTGGATCCCACGGCCTTTTATGCAACTGTAAGTGTCGGCTGTGAATGTGGAGACAAACAATGGCTCAAGGATATTCATTACTGCGTGGTGTGTGATCCTGTCCGGAAAGTATGGAAGCCGGTAGATGATCCTTTCCTTTGGTTCATAAATCGTAAATGTTGTGTATTCGGATGTTTTGTAAGTCTTATTTATCAACATTTTATGAAGCGATTGGATATTTTCCTTCCGGGATCTATCATGGGAAATTATACCAGGTTGTTTCAACTTACCTTTCCTGCCGATCGTATCTGCCAGCTCGAGATTTTTGATGCTGCAGATCTGTTGATATAAATTCCCTTTTCTTTTCATCGTGCCTTTGCTGTTAGAAGATCGTTTTCCCATAGGTACCAACGCTCTTTTCACTATCGTGATTTTTTGGCGTGTTGCCAGGGTTTATGCCGCGGAATTTGCATAGGTGAGAACTGACATTCGTATTCGTATTATCGTAGTTGTAATTCGAATTCGAAAAGTCGAACCTGGACCTGGACGATCGAACTATCAGTTGATGCAGCATACAACCTTTAATTTTTATTTTTTGCTCAAAAAGAATTCTTCATATTCTTTTTCGAATTGCTTGCCAATATAGAGCGCTTTCTCAGAAGTATCTGTGCAAAGGCGAGAACCGACAGCCGTACACGTATGATCGTAGTCGTAATCCGAACCCGAAAAGCCGAACCCGGACCCGGACGACCGAACTTTAAACCAGGGATAATATTTAAATTGGTTAGAATCATCCCAATTTGGTGTCCAACCATTATTTATGGCCTTAAAAATGATAAATAGCTTTAAAACCGCTATTAATGCTCCACCAAATTCTTTTGGTAATAATGGAAGATGAGCCACCGATGGATCATAACCGGTTTTTTTACATGCATCCTCGAATGATTTGATTGTTCTGAAATCAAATTTTTTGGTGACATTTTCAATTTTTTTGGTTTTCTTATTCATAATTTTATTTTTTAATTGTTAACAATTCTCTGTGAATTTCAATGAATTGCTTTCCAAAATATTCTGCCAATTCCTTTTTAGGAAAGCAAAGGCGAGAACCGACACTCGTATACGTATTACCGTAGCCGTAATACGAACTCGAAAAGTCGAACCCGGACCCGGACGACCATTGAAACCATGGATACCATTTTTTCTCATTTTCATCATTCCAGTTTGGTTCCCATTCGCCCCGAAGAACTTTTGCGATCAGTTTCAATTGTTTGTAGGCTATTTCATCCGAAGTATCAGATGAATGATAAATATCTTCAGGGAATATCCCAGACTCAATGCAAGCATCTTCAAAAGTTTTTACCCGGTCCATGATATACCCTTTGGGTTTGTCTTTTAAATTGATAATAATTTTTCCTTTTTGATTTTCTTGGATGGCAGTTTTGCCTTCTGGG
>JBEKST010000293.1:0-3439 GCA_049516815.1 Bacteroidales bacterium
CTACCGGTATCGAAGTTTCGGGTGCACTTGCAGATATGCGCAAATTTGTGCTCGGGAAGGATTATCCGGAATTGAACCAAGAAAAAATCCATATCTACCTGATAGAAGGGACGAACCGACTGCTCTTGGCACTTTCGGAACGGTCATCGGAGAAAGCCAAAGAGTTCCTGGAACGACTGGGGGTAACCGTGATATTGAATACCCGGGTCAGAAATTTCGACGGAAAACAAATTGAAACTTCAGATGGAAAAAAAATCCGGACAAACCTGGTCATCTGGACTGCCGGTATTACCGGGGCCAGGATTGAGGGACTGCGGGATATTTCCTATGGAAAAAACAACCGCATTATAGTTGACTATTTTAACCATGTAAAGGGATATTCGAATATTTTTGCATTGGGAGATGTTGCAATGATGGAAGAACCCCGTTTCCCACATGGCCACCCGCAGGTAGCCCCGGTTGCGATCCAGCAGGCAAATCTCCTTGCGAAGAACCTGATAAGGACACGGGTTCAAAAAGAAATGATTCCTTTTTCCTACAAGGATAAAGGTACAATGGCCACGATCGGACGGAACCTTGCCATTGTGGAACTGCCCAATGCCCGGTTTTACGGAACCTTTGCCTGGCTGGTATGGATGTTCGTTCACCTGATGTCGATCGTTGGGATCCGGAATCGTTTCCTGATCCTGATCAATTGGTTCTGGAACTATGTGACCTATGACACTTCCCTGCGGCTGATCTTAAAACCTAAAGGATGTTAATGCAATATTTGTATGGAGAAAACTGAAATTGAGAGAAGGTACCAGAAGGTATGCCAGGATATTTACGAAGGGCGGATCAAATCTGCCCTCGATGCACTGGGAGCATTGCTCCGGAATGTAAACCAGTCAGAGTTTTTTTTCGACCTTGAAAACATCACTGAAAACTACCAGAGCCTACTGAATTATGCATTTGAAGGGGCAAAAGACCCCGACCGGAAAGAGATCCTGAAGAAGATCTCAGCTTCTGTTCTTTCGCTGGCGGATGAGGTCAGGGATACATTAACGGCAAAAGACTATCCCCATAAAAACATGGAAAAAGCCGTGATGATGCATCTGCTTGGAGATGATCCGCAGGCAGTTTCCGACCGTCTGGAAGAATTCCTGTCTGAAAAAAATCTGCAAAAGATGTTAAAGGAAACGGGAACATCTTCATCCGAAGCCAAACCTATTGATAGTATTTTCCTCCTGATTTGGCTGACCCATAAAATGAAAGACACTTCCATAGACAAGATCCGTCCCATAGCTCATTCAACGATTTTTGAGAACCATGAAAAATGCCTGATTGTTTCTGCCCTAACTCTCAGTTTGCTGGATTTCTTTGATCCCCGGAAAATCATCCTGCTGATGGAATTCGTCAGTGAGCATGAGATGGAAGTCTATCAGCGAGCACTAACGGGCCTTGGACTTGTATTGATCTGGTACGACAGGCGAATCAGTTTTTATCCGGAGATCATGGTGAGGCTTGATGAGCTGAGCCAGGATGAAGGAATTCAACAGGACATGGAGGCATTGCTGTTGCAATTGCTCATGGCGCAGGAAACAGAATCCATCGTAAAGGCATTTGAAGAGGAGGTACTTCCTGACATGAAGAAAATGATGCCGAAATTTGAGGATAAGCTTCAGTTGGATAAAATCTTTGGTGAAGAAGATCTTGAAGGGAAAAACCCTGATTGGAAAGAGATGATTGATGAAGTTCCCGGGCTTTTTGAACGCATCGAAAAATTCACACGGATGCAGATGGAAGGAGGTGATGTTTTCCTGAGTACCTTTTCCCAGTTGAAACGGTTTGATTTCTTTACAAGGATGAGTAACTGGTTTGTTCCTTTCTATGCCGATCACCCAGACCTGAAAAACGACGTGAGTGACGAAGAACAAATTTTCAGCCGATTGCTGGAAGGCCTCGGAAAGGCCTTTTATCTTTGTAATTCCGATAAGTATTCTTTTGCACTGAATTTTAATGCAGTTCCGCCTCAACAGCGATCGATGATTATGACCTATTTCGAAGCCGAACTTGAGCAGATGAAGGAAATGGCTTCTGAAGAGGAGATCCTGAGTCCGTCAGCAGCATCAAATGCGATCTTTATCCAATATATCCAGGATCTTTACAGGTTCTTCAAACTCTATCCCTTTCATAACGAGTTTAATGACATCTTCCAGAAAAAAATCCGTTTCACGGAACTTTATTTCTACAAGACTTTCTTTGAACGCGATAATTTTACTGCACGGCTCGCTGTTTTCTATTTTGACAAAAACCATTACCCGGAAGCCATAGAGATGAATAAATACCTGGTTGAAAAAGAAGGGCCTAAAAGTGAATATTATGAAAAGATCGGTTATTCGTATCAGAAAATGAGCAGGTACCGGGAAGCTATTGAATTTTATAAAAAAGCAGAATTGTTCGATAGCGACCGTCTTTGGATCCTGAAGAAACTCGGCTGGTGTTCCATGAAGCTGAAGGATTATAACAATGCTCTGAAATATTTTGAAGGATGTGCACTGATCAAGCCCGACGACCTCGCTATCCAGGCGCAGATCGGTCAATGCCATCTCAGCCTGAAAAATTTCGAAGAAGCCCTGAACAGTTATTCAAAAGTTCTTTATTTCCAGCCGGTAAACCTTAAAGTACTCCGCCCGATTGCATACTGTCAGTTTGTTCTCGGAAAACTCGACCATGCCGAAGAATCGTACCAGAAGATCTTGTTGGGATCCGAATCCCCAGGACCGTTTGATCTGATGAATGCCGGGCATGTCAAGCTGTGCCTGCATAAAAGGAAAGAAGCGCTTTCGCTGTATATGAAAAGCAAAACCGACTTGCTTTTTACGACGAATTTATTCCAATCGGCCTTCGAGGAAGATATCCCCTATCTGCTGAAAAACGGGATTAGCAAAGAAGACTTACCGCTATTGATGGACTACCTGCTATTTCAGGTTGAATGATTTTTCTTTCTTACTTTTTCCGGGCAGTTTTTGCCTCTTCTACAATCCGGATCGTCCAGAAGTCGTCCGAAAGATTCTCTTCTTCCAGGTACTGATAGGGCATAGTAAAATAGCCTTTCAAACCCCATCCCGTACCCCAGCTGTTGCGGACAATAAAACGTTTTTTTGTATCATCATATCCAACGGCGACTACTGCATGACCGCCTTGCACACCTTCGTTTTTCTTTGGCATATCCAGTTTGCCGGTTTTTGCAACGGCGGCACTTTCAAAAGCATCGTACACGGTAAACCCAAAAACGAATGGATATCCTTCGGCAAGGCAACCCTTCATGGAGTTGACATCCCTCACCACACGCTGATAGGAAAGGACCTGGTGTTTAAGCGCCTCTGAATAACATTTAGCGCCCGGCTTCTTTGTATATGCTTTAATGTCGTATTGCCACATACTTTCCGGGCAAACG
>JBEKST010000294.1:0-3404 GCA_049516815.1 Bacteroidales bacterium
GGCTGGTAGCGCCGATCGCTTTTCTGATGCCGATTTCACGTGTTCGCTCGGTCACCGAAACGAGCATAATGTTCATTAATCCGATAGCGGCGCCAACCAGTGTTATCAAGCCAATGATAGTAGCTGCAAGGGTTACATATTTGATATTTTCGATGAGCATCTTGGCAATATTGTCGCTCTTGGTGATTTCAAATGTATTGTCAGAACCCGCGGGATCCTGGCGGATGGTACGGAAAAGGCCTGTTGCTTCGCCAATGCAGGCATCCAGTTGCTCCTGCTTCTTCGCCATGACATTGATGGAAAACGACATGTTCGGCCGTGAAAACCGTGCCCTGACGTTGGTAAGGGGAATATAGCAGCACCGGTCGCCATTGAATCCCAAGCTCGATCCTTTCTCCTTCAGGACGCCAATCACCCTGTATTTTCCGGGACCAATGGAAATGACCTGACCGATCGGATCTTCTTTGTTCTTAAAGATATTTTTTATGACTTCCGATCCTACAATGCACACGCTGGAGCCATGGTTCACTTCATCCAGGGTAAAATCCCTGCCTTTTTCAATCTCATCCCCTGAGGTATAGATATAATTCTCATCCGTACCCATAACCCTGACATTCGGGTTGGTTTTATTGGACTTGAATTTGATCGTTGCAATCCCGGTTGCACCAATAAAAACGGAGGTATAACCCGGGAAAAAGAATTTTTCCTTGAATTCCATTGCCTGCTTAAAACTGATCGCTTCGTATAACTTTTGCTTATTCGACTGATCACCCATATGAATCTGCAGGGTACGATTGCGGATGGTGAAGGTGCTTGAACCCATCATGGCAAAATTCTTTGTAAGGGAATACTTGATGGAATCGGTTGCCGTCAGGATTCCCACCAATGCCATGATCCCGAATGAGATGATGAGAATGGTAAGAATGGTCCTCAAGAGATGGCTACGGATAGAATTCAGGGAAATCCTGAAATTTTCAGTGATCAGTGTATTTTTCATTCTGAGAAGTGGTTCAGATTTTCTTTCCAAATGCCAGATCGCCGGCGTCCCCTAAACCCGGAACAATATATGCCTGGGCTGTAAGCTCATCATCTACCGTCCCAACCCAAATGGAAATGTTCTTACGCGGAAGATTTCGCTTAATGTAATCCAATCCTTCCTGGCTGGCAAGGATGGTTACAATATGGGTATATTTCGGTTTGCCATGCGATAGGAGTTCCTTGTAGGTAAGAACAACCGAAGCGCCGGTTGCAATCATAGTGTCACAAAGTATCAACGTTTTTCCTTCAATATCCGGTACCGATGCATATTCTATCTGGATGGTAGATGAATGGTCCTTATGATATTTCCGGTAAGCAGAAACAAAGGCATTTTCCGACTTGTCAAACATGTTGAGGAAACCCCGGTGAAAGGGAAGCCCAGCCCGTAAAATAGCAGCCAGCACCGGGTACATTTTAAGCATCGGGACCATTGCAATGCCGAGTGAAGTGACCACTTCCCTGGTTTCAAATTCAAGTTCTTTGCTGATCTCGTATGCAAATAATTCCCCCAGCCTTTCCAGGTTTTCCCGGAACCGTAGACTGTTTTGTTGTACTTCTACATCCCTTATCTCTGCAATAAACTGGTTGATGAGGGAATTCGTACTACTTAAAATATTCACCATAGAGGACCGGGTATTTTATGCAAATGTATCAAAAATAAGGATTATCGTAATCTCTTCATAAAATAAACCATCTGTTTGACCTTTCCCGGCAAGCGATTGATGAGGATCTCGCTGAAACTGGTCTCTTTTGCGCCAAATCCCTTGTAGAACCGCGCTACATTCGGATCAGAGGATCCTTCAAAATCGAGGATCAGCGGTTGTCCCGAGTGCTCTTTAATAAACAGGTCAATCAACAGGAACATGGCCCCATTATCACGTGCATTTTTATCCGAAGCTGCAAAATGATAAATGACCCGGTCCCGGTCGCGAAGGAGAAATACTCCTGCACAAAGGGTTTGGTCGGGCAGGTAAGCACCCAGGATAATACTGAACGTATTTTTCAGGCAATAGGTCATCAACAAATAAAGCGTGTTGTAATGCCGGAACTTCAGAGTACGTTCATTCCGGCCGTAATTGGCTTTGAAAAGCGTGATCAGTTCATCCGGGTCCACTTTCTTGCGGATACTGAGGTTCTGGTCGAGCGCTTTTCGTAAGTTCCGTCGTGTGTTCTGGTTATAACCACTGAAAATTGTTTCATATTTTGGGATGAGATCAAGTTCATGATTCAGCCGCGGGATGACGGTGTATCTCTTATGATCGATTCTATTCATTGAATTGAGCTGGATGTGGATATATGAAAAGCGTGAAGGGATGGCCTGGAGGAATTGCTCTACCAATTGCTCCGTAAGATGTTCACGTGAAAAAACTCCCAGTTGCTGAGCGAAATAGGGCTGGTAAAGATAACGGATGCCCAATTTCCGGTTCTGTGGCAAAGGAAAGACAGTTTCATAATCGTTCATCTCAAGTGCATCCCACCCGGGGGATACAATGTCAAGAAACCACGAAAAAGCGTACGGCCTCCGGTTCACAGAATTCAGGATACATTCATCCCATTTCTGTTTTTCGATTTCATTATGTTTTCTGTAGTTGATCATTCAATCTTCCTTATGCCACTGGTATATGAAAGAAGGTCTTCGTATACCTTTCGCCATTCTTTCCAACGCCCGGTTTCCTCAAAACTTTCGTTATGCCATACACTGACAAACTCACCTTTTACTTCCTTTACCGTATCCACAAATGACCTGCCCAACACGATTGCCTCTTCGGGAGATAGTTTGAAATAATCTCTCAGGGTCACATCCATCAGAATAACCGGATGAAGCATAAGTGGCTCTGACCGGTTGCTGATAAGATCAAAGAAAGGAAAGGGATCCGCAATACCTGCTCTGAATCCTGGATTTGAAGCATACCCGAGAGAATAGTCATCGGTAATCCCATACCTGATAAGGTTATGATAGGATCCAGGGAAGGTCACCTTGAGAAAGTGCTGACGGCTTATACCTATTTCATGGCCAAGGATTTTAGAAAGGCCCCTGATCTCCGAATGAAGAACTTTGGGGTGTTTACCCGAGGTTAGGGAAGGATGTATTCCCACGTTCCCCGAATCATCAAGGCTGCGAAGAAGCTGACGGAAGGTGTTACCGGAAAGGGTTATATTGTTGTCATTCCTGCCGTAATTGGCAAACAATACAAAATAGAGAGGATTCAGCCCAACCCGCTTATGGATCTCCCGGATAAAATCATATTGGTCATAAGGATCCTTCTGAATACCCAGCAGCACATTCGTCCGGTCTGTTACTTTCTTCAGGTTTCCATCCATCAGCGACCTTCCATAACCACCGAGGGTGCGTATAAAGGTGCGGT
>JBEKST010000295.1:0-3400 GCA_049516815.1 Bacteroidales bacterium
CACCGTTTTCTTGATTCCCTTTTCTACTGCCGATTTGATATCCAGCTCTTTTTTAACGGCATTGATCCAATACATCTTCCCCTTGGGGGCGAATGCACCTTTGGCCCAGCGAACCCTTTGCAGGTCTTCCGAAGAGATACGCTGCGGAAGTTCCATCACAGTATCGCTGACCCAATAATCATCTCCTTCTTTACCGAAAGCCACGAGGTTGTGCATATTATAATGCATCCGGTATTCGGGTGGGAAAAAAGTCAGGTTGAATACACCTACCTGCATCCCCGTGGGAATTCCTTTTTCGAGGTTCCGGTCCAACGCCGCCATCGACTCTTTCGGCTCTTTGAATTTCTTGATCACCGTAGCATCCACACCGAGGTACTTCATCGAACGGTGAAATACAACATTGGGAAGGTTCCTGAATGATATCATTGGCGCATATTGAATCTTGAGGAAAGGAATATAACTGAAGTACAACCCGTTCCCGATCCCAAATGCCAAGGGTTCCGACATTTCAACGCCATGGAAGTTAAAAAGGTTGGAGGTAGCACCGCTTTCGCAATGACCAGCCTGGCGGTGCTTATAATCGATCATGATTTTATCTTTTTCCATAGGATATGAGATATGCTTAATCTACAATTTTAAGCTGATCAAGGGTAATGTTGAAAGCCTCGGCATATTTTTTCAAAGTCTTCTCGCTGAGCCGGTTGAATACCTTAGGTTTAAGATGACGTTTTACCCTCCAAATCATAATGCCGGTAGTCATGGAAAGATCCATTGGCGTTACCAGTGTCTTTTCCATATAGTATAATATCGGGCTGGCCTCGCCGGCTTGTACCTTCCTCCTGGCTGCTTCAATCCGGTCATTAAACAGATCCCAGGCCTGCTGAAGAGTGACCCTGTCAGCTTCACCATGAAACCCTACGTTCTTTTCAAATTTACCGTTTGCACCATAGGAATACAACATTTCCCTGAACTGTCCGTATGCTTGGTTTTTGTAAACCGGATTGGATTCTTCTTCCATTGGAAACAATTTTGGGTTAAACTTGTATGACTTTTAAATGCGAATTTAACAATATTTAGTCAGGAATATTTTCATTTCACATTCAGCAATACAACGTTCCTGCAAGTAAATTTTTCCGTTTACTACCGTTGCATCAAAAACTTCATGTTCCACTGTAACTTCTGTTCTGATCTCGCTGCCCACTTTAGGTAGTTCATGTATATGCAGGTTTCTCAGTCCACCGATAAATCCTAGCGGGGGCTCTTTCCCCGCCTCTTTCGAAATGTATCCCACTCCGGCTGCCGCAGTCTGGGCCATGTTTTCAATCAATCCCGGTTCCCTGAAAAACCCCTCGCTGCAAAACAGATTATCATCCTTAATAAAAAAAGAAGTCACCGTTTTAGTATCGGTTACCTCCAGCAACTTTTCAATCATGATGATAGGAGGCTTTTGCGGGATGTATTGCCCGATCTTCGCTTCTGTTGCTATTATTTTTTCAGATGATGCCATAGCATTCCTTTTCTTTTACGGGCTCGCATTTTATTCATCACCGTTACCACATCTTCATCAGGGAATACAAACCTTCTCCCGGTTTTATCGGCTCTTTCCTTTAAGTTATCGTAATTGATCCCCTGAGCCAAATAATAGGTCGGTTTCAGCAAGTCATCATCCGCCCTGATGACACCTTCTTTGATTGCATACTCCTGCAGGCGGGTTCCAGGATAAATGCGCATGCCGATGTAAGGGAAAAAGACCGTATTATTAAACCGTTTCGAGTTTTCAAATCCCTCATTGATGGATTCTTCCGTTTCTCCATAGCCACATAGGATCAGGAAATGGGAAAAATAAATACCGAGTTTATTGCAGAGGTCGGAAACATCTACGACTTCCTGTATAGTGAAATGTTTTCCGTAATTTTTCAGTGTGGTATCTGAAAGCGATTCCGTTCCGAATTCAATATGAGTCAACCCAGCATCAGCATAAAGCTGCAACGTTTGTTTATCCAGTCTGTGCGGAGAAAAATATGCACCCCATTTTATTTTTAATCCTCTCTTCAGGATCTTCTCAGCCAATTCAATATTGAAAGGATCGCTGATGTTGAATACAGAATCGGTGAAGAACACATAATTTATATCTTTCTTGAAATAAAGATAAGAAAGAGTTTCCACGATCTTGTCTGCATTCAATGTTCTGACCTTGCTTCCTTCAATCAGAGGATAAATGCAATAGATGCATTTGTGCGGACAACCCCTCTTGGTCTGGATATTGAGCATCCCGCTTTTTCTCCAGTAAAAATCAATGAGGTCGTTATCAAATGAGAGATCCAGTTGCCGGAGAAAGTGGTTCCTCGGGTTCATCTGGATCCCACTGGAATTCCTGTACACCAGTCCCTCGATGGTATGGGGATCAGTTTTGTTCTCCAGGCATTGAAGCAGGTGGAAAAGGCTTTCTTCACCTTCGCCGTAGATCCCGAATTCCGGCTCAAAAAGCTCAAATAACTCCCGCGGGAAAATGGAAAATGCCGACCCGCCAATAATGATGCGCGTAGTAACAGTATTTTTTACCACCTCAACAATATCCATATATCCTTGGATAAACCAGGTTTTCCGGGTTGAATCCACATCATCAATGTTCCTGAAGGAGATCCCTGTATAATCAGGTTGATAGGAGAGAAGGAATTCACGGAAGGACTCAAGGGTGTGAAAGTTAAAATCGAAAATGTGTATTTCAAGATGCGGTAATCGTGAAGAAAGATAGGATTGCAAATAGGAAAGTCCGATCGGGTAGACCGGGTAAGGAACTGCATTTTGATTTGCAGAAACGAGCAGCAGTTTTCTGTTATTCATTCTTTCCTTACTTCTTTTGGATTGATGGTTCTGCCTGTGTTTCCTTCAATGAATCGGTCGCCGTGCATGGCGATGATCTCGCAGCGTTCGGGCGCCTGCCGGATTTCCTGCAAATGTGAATAAATGAAACGAACTACTTTCCGGGAAGAGAAGATGAAATAGGTTACTACGAACAGGAGAAGGGAATATGCAAACGAGAGTCTAAGTTGCTTTAAGGTGCATACGAAGATCTTATATCCCAGGACACCCCATCGTGTTTTGCCTTTCCATGATGACATCAACCATTTATTTTAATGAACTCTTCGGATGACGTAGTTGTAAAAATCATCCAGCTTTTTTATATCCGACATCTCCTCGGCTTTCATCTTGAAACCAAAGTTGTTCTCAATAATTACAAAGAGGTCAACAAAATCAAGACTATCTATGCCGAGGTCTTTTTTCAGATCGGCAGAAGGTGAAATCTGGTTTTCATCGATTTCGATTTCTTCAACAAGTAACGATGTATTGTCGTTACAAATAGCATAACCGAGTATAGAGGCGGCAAAACGAAAACCGT